>NZ_JAJQJP010000001.1:0-30083 GCF_021245825.1 Gordonia metallireducens
CCCGGCGTCACCGCGGTCTCGGTCGCGGCGATCCTCGCCGAAACCGGTGACCTGTCCCGCTTTGATTCCGCACGGGCAGTGGTCAAACACGCCGGCCTGTGCCCGCGTGAGAACTCCTCGGGCAGCTACCAGGGCACAACCACCATCAGCGGACGCGGGCGGCCCCGCCTACGAACCGCCGCCTGGCGCGCGGCGTTCGGCGCGCTGCGACACAACCCGGTCTACGCCGCCCGCTACCAACACCTGACCACCCGCACCCACAACCGACTGCAACCCAACCAGGCCTATGTGGCCATCGCCGCTGCTTTGCTACGCCAGCTGCACGTGGTGATCACCACCGCCACTCCCTGGGACCCGACCCTGGCCGGCGCACCCCAGCCCGCGGAGGTGAGCGCCGCCTGAACCGAAAACCCCACCGACCGGGACAAGCTCGCCGCACCTAGGGCACAACCCGCGCCTGAGCCTGAGCAGTCCCACCCGGCGCGACCCGAGCTCGGATGAAGGCTGTTGGGTAGCAACCCGTTTGACCGCTAGGTAGAGCCCGCGCCCGGCACGACCCCGGCCGCCCAACCACCACCAGCACCCGCACCCGGACCGCCCACCCAGGCCGCCCGGCAACACCCACACGCCCACACCCCACCACAGGACCCATTGACACAAACCCTCATAGGCTGCTCAGGCAGCAGAGCTGGGCGCGTTGCGTTCTTTCGGATCAATGAGCGTGAATCGGGTGCGCTCGTCGCACCTCAGGGAGGGAGAGGGGCCTCGTTGCTTGCGCTCCTCAGGGAGCGATCGGCCGCCGCAGCACCCCGACCAGGTGCACGCAGAGGCCGACGAGAGGGCCGACGACGAGGGCGACGCAGGTGCGGACCTCGACGTGGGCCGGGATCAGCAGCATGCCGACGGCGACGAGCGTGGCGACCCACCACCCGGCCGCGTACCAGCGGTGGGCGCCCGCGGCGATCGTGGCGGCGCCGGTGACGGTCAGCAGGGCGAGGCACGTGGCACCGGCGGTGAGGAGTGCGACGACGTAACCGTCGAGGTCGAAGTCGGCGCCGAAGATCGAGCGCAACAGCCACGGTCCGACGGCCCACGCAGCCACGACCCCGACCCCGCCGATCACTCCGACGATGCCCAGCGGAGCGATCAGCGCGGCGACTCGCCGATCCCGTCGGTCGACGAACCGTGAGATCAACACGCCCTGAAAGCTGTTGAGCGGCACCAGCAGCGGTGCGCGGGTGAGCGTCACCGCCAGGATCAGTGCGCCGATGACCCGGGCTTCGTCGGCGTCGGGGGTGCCGCGCAGGTTCGCGGTCAGGTTGATCAGCACCGGGAAACCCATCACCAGGACGGCACTCGCCGCGGCGGCGGCCATCGCGGTCAGGGTGTTGGCAGTGAGACGGCGCGGTGGTACGTCGCCGCCGATCCCGACCGCGCGCCGGGCCGCCGACGAACCGAGCAGCAGCAGACACCACGACACGGAACCGATGACGGTGATGACCAGGAAGGCAGTGGTGCCCCAGCCGGCGGCCACCGCGAGGACGGCACCGGCCAGGCGGATCAGCGCGTCGACCGACAGCAACACCGCGAACGACGACCAGCTCAGCATCCCGGACAACGCGCCGCACAGGTGCGCGTACACCGCGAAGCTCGCCACCCCGACCGACAGCAGGGCCACCGACAGCCAACGTTGATCGGTGAACACCTCGCCGCTCCACAGCGGTGAGGTCGCGGCCACGAGAGCGGCCAGACCGACGCCGATCCCGACGTTCACGACCACCGGTCGCGACCGGACGATGCCGTCGGAGGCCGCGCGCACGGCACGCGTCGTCTCCTGCAGCTGACCGTTCTGCGCACCGGTGACGAGGCCATAGGCCGCCCAGAACACCGCGAAGACGCCGTATCCGATCGCGCCGAGATGTCGTGCGGCCAGCAGCAGCACGAGATAGCCCGACGCGGCGGCGATGAGCGTCGCGATCGTCACGCGTCCCAGGGACCGCGCGTCGGTGTCGGTTCCCCCGGCCGCACCGGAAGGGGTGTCCGGCGTCGGAGCCGGCCTGTCCGTCGTCACGGGATGCCTCAGGACGGAGTGGGGAACGGTGGCAGCGCGGGGGCGAACAGCCAGGCGTCCCACAGGTCCTTGAGCGGTTCCGACGAGTGGTTGGCGGCCAGCGAGATGAAGTCCTCGGTGGTCACCGACCCGTACCGATACTTCTCGGTCCACCGGCGCAGCAGTGCGAAGAAGTCACCGTCACCGATCCGCAGGCGCAGGGCGTGCAGCGTCAGTGCGCCACGCTTGTAGACCCAGTCGTCGAACATCTTGCGCGGGGTGGGATCGGCGAGCGGCACCTTCACCGGCGCCGCGTCGAGCTTCTCGTAGTAGTGGCGGGCCCATTCGTCGGCGCTACGGCCACCGGACCGCTGGCTCCACAGCCACTCGGCGTAGCAGGCGAATCCCTCGTGCAGCCAGATGTCGCGCCAGCGAGCGGCGGTCACCGAGTTGCCGAACCATTGATGGGCCAGTTCGTGGGCGATGAGCCGGTCGGCGTCGCGGCTGCCGTCGCAGTGATTGGCGCCGAAGGTCGAGAAACTCTGTGCCTCGATGGGGATTTCGAGTTCGTCGTCGGTGACGACGACGGTGTACTGCGGGAACGGATACGGCCCGAACATCTCGATGAACGCCGAGATCATGTCCATCTGCGGGCCGAAATCGATCCCGAAGTTCTCCTCGAGACGGGAGGGGATGAGCCCGGTGACCGGAAAGGGATTGCCGGCCAACGAGATCTGCTTGTACTGGCCGATCTGGATCGACGCGAGGTAGGTGGGCATCGGCTCCACCTGCTGGTACACCCAGGTGGTCTGCGCGGCGCGGACCCGCTTGGACTCCAGCACGCCGTTCGCGAGTGCGTGGTACGGGCTGTCGGTGGTGATCGAGATCCGGTACGGCGCTTTGGCACTCGGATGGTCGTCGCACGGGAACCACGACGCCGCCCCGTTGGGTTGGTTGGCGCACAGCGAACCGTCGGTCAGTTCCTCCCAGCCCACCTCACCCCACGGGCCGCGGATCGGTCGGGGACTGCCGTGATAGCGGACGGTGATCGTCATCGCGCCGCCCGGCGGCACCGGGGTGTCGGGCGTGATGGTGAGTTTGTTGCGCCGATGGCTGTAGCGGGCGCGCTTGGCGTTGACCGTGACCCGCTGCACGGACATCGAGCCCGCGAGATCGAGGGTGAAGCGCTTGAGTTCCCGCAACGACGTCGCGGTCAGGACGGCGGTGCCGTCGAGGCGATTGCTCGCAACCTTGTACTCGAGTTCGAGGTCGTAGCGGGAGACCCGGAAGCCGAGATTCCCGTTGTCCGGCAGGTACGGATCGAGGACGTCCGACGGCGCGCCCAGGACGGGCTGCCCGGTGTTTCCTCGCGACCCCAGGCCAGACTTTCCCGGCACTCTCGACTCCTACTCCGTTCTGCCGTATGGCATGTTCGCCGGCGGTCGGGTGCCGTGGCCCCGGGGCGCCGGTACGGTGCTTTTTGGGTCACGACGCGGTTGCGTTTGATGACTCGATTTCGGCGTAACACCCGCGACGAGGTGATGTCGTCGCGGACACTGTGAGAGTACCTGGCGGCGGGGATCCGGGCCCGCCCGACGATGCGAGGAGCAGGGTTATGAGCGGATTCGGCAGTGTCGCGCAGTTTCTCGCGCGACTGATACTCGGCATCATCTTCATCGCCCACGGCTGGCAGAAGCTGGTGACGCAGGGGATGGATGCCACGAAGGTGGCCTTCGGTCCGGCCGGCATGGACGTGCCGTATCCCGATCTCGCCGCGTACTACGCGACGTGGGTGGAACTGGTCGGCGGCATCCTGCTGATCCTGGGCCTGTTGCTGCCCATCGTCGCCACGCTGCTGATCGCGGACATGATCGGTGCGATCGTGTTCGTGCACTGGGATGCGGGATTCTGGAACGCCGACAGCGGATACGAATGGCCGCTGGCACTGATCGCCGGTCTCCTGGCGGTCGGCTTCACCTCGGCGGGACGTGCGGCCGCGGACAGCTACATCATGCGAAGGCGGCGTCGAACCGACGTGGTCTGAGGTTCGCAGAGCAAGGCTCGTCGACGCGCAGGATCGCCACCTCTGGACGGCCGCGCCTTCACCGGTGCAGCCGGAGTGGAGGTGGCGATTCTCGTCGGCAGAGGCAGAGGCAGAGGCAGAGGCAGAGGCAGGTGCTTCAGGCGAACGCGAGGCCGTCGATCGTGGCCGAACTCCGCGATGCGGTGTCGTTGTCGGCGAGCTCTGCCACCAGGCGCGCGATCTCGGTGCGTTCCTCGTCGGCGTGGTGCAGACCCACCCCGTCGATCTCGCCGGGGGTGAGGATTTCCAGGGGATCGGTGTCGTGCCGGTGGATCACCGCCGCACCGAGAAGGCGCTGTGCCTGACCGGGATCGATGTCCCAGCAGGCGTCGGCGGTCATCAGGTAGAGACGGACGGCCGGCGGATAGTCGTGCAGGTTCACGAGCGCCCAGGCCCAGTGCTTGGCGACGTCGACGGTGTCGGCCTCCCCGCGACCGTGGGTGCGCACGTACTTGCCGTGCAGCTCGCTGCAGAGGTAGTTGGCGTCGGTCCACAACTGCAGGTGCGACATGCAGCGGACGCAGTCGTGCAGATTGGACAGGTATTTCGTCGAGTACGGTCCCTCGCGTCGTGCCCTGACCTCGCGAAGGACGGAGAATGCGGCGAGCGCATGCTCGTATTCGCCCGCGGAGAGGAGAGCTTCGGCCTCGACCTGCAATTCCTCGATCATCTTCGTCATTCTGGTCGATTTCGCCCACGGTCACCGGCGTATTGACCGAACTGGGACAACCCGCGCCGATCCCTGGCACAGGCCTCGACTGGCTGGCATCGTGGCAAGGATGAAGGACGACATCGGCAGCACCCCCGAAGGCTCCGACGGCGAATACAGCCTCGACGAGGACGATCAGCTCCAGCCGGAGGACACCCTGGTCGACCGCGGGGTCGACGACGTCCTCGACGAGGGTTATTCACCGCCCGACCACCGGCCCAAGGGTGCTGTCCACGGGTTGACCGCCCAGGAGCAACGCGAGGGTGAGAGCCTCGACGAGCGACTGGCCGAGGAGGAGCCCGACGTCGGTGAGGTCGATCCGCTCGACGAGATCACCGCCGACGAGCGTGCGAAGAAGGACTGGCGCGCACACGATTCCGACCGGAGCGACGAGTTCGACGAGGACGACGAGGTCGGTGACCGACGAGCCGGTCGGCTGATCGCGCCGGACGAGGGTTCGGGTATCGACACCGAACCCGAGGCCGTCGCCGCCGACGCGGGCATCGACGGCGCGGGCGCCTCGGCCGAAGAGGCCGCGGTGCACTACATCTCCGATCAGGAGTAGGGGGACCTCGATACGGCCCTCGGGCCTACTCGGCCGGCGGGTTGGGGGCCTCGATACGGCCCTCGGGCCCACTCGGCCGGCGGGTTGGGGCCTCGGGTGGCCCCCGGCCTATTCGGCCGGCGGGGCGAACTGCGCGAGAGTGTCGACGATCTTGTCCCGGATCGCGGTCTTGTCGAGCCCCAGGCCCGTGAGTGCGTCGGCCACCGAGTCGTCGGCGAACAGTCCGAGCAGCAGGTGTTCGGTGCCGACGTAGTTGTGTCCGAGATCGACGGCGACGCCGACGGTTGCCTCGAGGACCGCCTTGGCCGCGTCGTCGTAGGGCACAACGGTCGACGCCTCTGATTCCGGGATGTCCCGCGGCGCCGGGACGAGCGGTGCCACGGCTTGTGCGAACGCCTCGGCGTCGACTCCGAACTCCCGCAGCACCACGAAGACCAGGGCCTGCGGATCGTCGGTCATCGCCGCGGCCACGTGCCCGGGGGTCACGAATTCGGCCCGGTCCGCGGCCGCTGCGCCGTTGGCGGCCATCAGGACGTTCGCTGCGCGGGGCGTGAACCGCGAGAACGGGTTCGACTCGTCGGTCGGTCCGCCCGCGGCATCGCCGGCGGCCGACACCCGGTCCACGAACCGCTTCTGAGCTGCCTGTTTGCTGACCCCCATGCTGCTTCCGATCGCCGTCCATGACGCGCCGGATCGGCGGGCCTGGTCGACGAAGTGGCCGATCAGGCTGTCGGCGACCTCGTCGAGGTGGGCTGCGGCGAGCACCGCGTCGGACAGTTGGTCGAGCGGGTCGTCGTGCACCTTGCGGATCGCGGCGATCAGGTCGTCGAGACGAACGGGAACGGAGTTCTGTGCCATGCGTCAACCGTAGGTTGACGGCACCCCTGGCGTCAACCCTCGGTTGACGACGACTTCGTCCGGGGGTCGGATGCAAGGCTGACCATCGTTGACAGCGACGGAAACCGTCGTGACGATGGATGCGGAGATCCGCCGAAGACGCCGCCGCACACTTTTTCGTTTGCCACGGGAGGCTTTCCAGTGAGCATCACCGAACCCACTGTCCGTCCCGACTCGCGATCAGACGCGGCATCCCCGGGTGCCGAGCCCCCGGGAGCGGCCGCGGACGGTTCCGACATCGTCCGCCGCTTCCTCGATGTGCGGTCGCAGACAGACGCTCTCGCCGACCGGCTCTCGCCGGAGGACCAGACGCCGCAGTCGATGACCGAGGCGAGCCCCGCGAAATGGCATCGGGCGCATGTCACCTGGTTCTTCGAGGAGTTCATCCTCCGCCGGGACCCGGACTACGCGGTCTACGACGAGACGTTCCGCTACCTGTTCAACAGCTATTACGAGACCGTGGGAGAACGGCACCCGCGTCCCGATCGCGGCCTCGTGACCCGACCGGGCGTGCGCGACGTGACGCGGTATCGCGAACACGTCGACGCGGCGATGGTCGCGGCCCTCGAGTCCGGCCGACTCGACGACGCCGCGCTCGGCCTGGTCGAACTCGGCTGCAATCACGAACAGCAGCACCAGGAACTGCTGCTCATGGACATCAAGCACCTGTTCTCGACGCACGCGTTCGGTCCGGTCTATATCGACCGTGAACCGGACGCGCCCGGGGAGGTCGCGCCGATCCGATGGCGCGAGTTCACCGGCGGTGTGCACGAGATCGGTGCTGTCGGAAGTGGATTCTCCTACGACAACGAGGGGCCCAGGCACCGCGTGTACCTCGAGGATTTCACGGTGTCCGACCGCCTCGTCACCAACGCCGACTGGCTGGAGTTCATGGCGGACGACGGATACCGACGTCACGAGTTCTGGCTCTCCGATGGGTGGGCCACGGTCAACCGAACAGGCTGGCGTGCACCGGGTTACTGGCGCGAAGAAGACGGCGGGTGGACGACCTTCACACTGTCCGGACGCCGGCCCGTCGTGCCCGATGAGCCGGTGACCCACGTGTCGTTCTACGAGGCCGACGCGTATGCACGCTGGGCCGGCGCACGCCTCCCCACCGAATTCGAGTGGGAGGTCGCCGCGGGAACACTCGGCGACGCACGTGGACAGCTCCTCGACCCCGACCGCTGCCATCCGGGTCGAGCCGGTTCGGCGATGGTCGGTGACGTCTGGGAGTGGACGGCCAGCGCGTACCTGCCCTACCCGGGATTCGTCCCGGCGAACGGTGCGGTGGGCGAGTACAACGGCAAGTTCATGTCCGACCAGCACGTGTTGCGCGGCGCGAGCGCGGTGACCCCGGTCGGCCACGAGCGGATCACCTATCGCAACTTCTTCCCGGCCGCGTCGCGGTGGGTGTTCTCGGGACTGCGGCTCGCCCGATGACTCTTGCCGCGGACGCACTTTCGGGGTTGTGGCAGGACCCGCCGACGCTGCCCACCAAGTGGCTCTACGACGAGCGCGGGAGCAAGCTCTTCGACGAGATCACCCGGCTGCCCGAGTATTACCCGACGCGTCGTGAGACCGCGATCCTGCGCGCACGTTCGGCCGAGATCGCCGCGGCCACACAGGCACAGGTGATGGTCGAACTGGGTTCGGGCACCTCCACCAAGACCCGGCTGCTGCTCGACGCCTTCAGCGCCGCCACACCCGACACCGAGCGATTCACCTACGTGCCGGTCGACGTCAGCACCGAGATGCTCACGACCACGGCCGACGTGTTGTCCGCCGACTACCCGGGCATCGACGTCGTCCCGGTGGTCGCGGACTTCACCGAACCCGATCTGCGTCTGCCTGATGCCGACGGTCCTCGCCTCGCGGTGTTCCTCGGCGGCACCATCGGGAACTTCGATCCCGACGCGCGGCAGGCGTTCTACCAGGGCCTGGCGAAAGCGCTCTCGCCCGGTGACTTCTTCCTGCTCGGCACCGACCTCGTCAAGGACACCGGCCGTCTCGTCGCCGCCTATGACGACAAAGCCGGTGTGACAGCCGATTTCAACCGCAACCTCATCGAGGTCCTGCGGACCGGGCTCGACGCCAGCGGCCTGTACGCCGACGACTTCGAACACATCGCGCGGTGGAACCCGGGCGAACACCGCATCGAGATGTGGCTCCGTGCCCGCCGGGACATCGCCGCGTACTTCGAGGTGCTGGGCCGGGCGTGGCGGCTTCCCGCAGGTACCGAGATCCACACCGAGATCAGCACGAAATTCGAGCCCGACGCGCTGCGCGACGAACTCGAATCCGCCGGATTGCAGGTGGTCACCGTGTGGACCGACCCCGCCGGGGATTTCGCGCTCACGCTCAGCCGGCGCTGAGGCCGCTCACCCCTCGGCGAGCAGTTCCCGCACCCGCGGGATGACCTTCGTGCCGTAGAGCTCGACGCTGCGCATCAGCTGGGCATGACCCAGGGTGCCGTGGGAGTACTTCATGTCGAAGCGACTCAGGCCGAGGCCCTTCGCCGTCGAGACGATCTTGCGGGCGACGGTTTCCGGCGACCCGACGAACAGTGCACCGTCGGGTCCGGTGGATCGCTCGAAGTCGAAGCGGCTGGGCGGTGGCCACCCTCGTTCGCGGCCGATTCGTGCCACGTATCCCCGGTAGTGCGGCCACAACTCCTCGCGTGCCTGCTCGTCGGTGTCGGCGATGTGTCCCGGGCAGTGGACGCCGACCGGCAGGGCGTCCTTCTCCAGGTCGGTGAGGGCGCGGTGGTAGAGGTCGACGTAGGGGCGGAAGCGGAGGGGATCGCCGCCGATGATGGCCAGCATCAGCGGGAGTCCGTACGACGCTGCGCGCACCACGGATTCGGGGCTGCCGCCCACTGCGATCCACGTGGGCAACGGAGGGTTCTCCAGCTGCGGGAACACGGGCTGTGCCCGCAACGGGCCGCGCGTCGAACCCGACCAGGTGACGGGTTTGCCGGTACGCAGTTCGGCGAAGAGCGAGAGTTTGTCGGTGAACAGCTCTTCGTAATCGGAGAGGTCGTAGCCGAAGAGAGGGAACGACTCGGTGAACGAGCCGCGGCCGAGGATCACCTCGGCACGGCCCGAGGAGAGCGCGTCGACGGTCGAGAACCGCTGGAACACACGGATCGGGTCGTCGGAGCTAAGGACGGTCACGGCCGAGCCGAGGCGCATCCGACTCGTGCGTGCGGCGACGGCGCCCAGGACGACCTCGGGGGCGGACACGGAGTAGTCCGCGCGGTGATGTTCGCCGACACCGAGGAAGTCGACGCCGACCTCGTCGGCCAGGATCGCCTGGTCGAGCACATCGCGCAGGGTCTGCGCGTCGGAGAGAGGGGTGCCGTCGGGGGCGGCGGTGATGTCGCCGAAGGTGTCCAAGCCCAGTTCGAGTTCATGCCCGGCCGTAGGTGATTCCATTGCGTCTCTCTGTTCGTCCGGTTCTTCTGCGAGTCGAAGCCGTTATGGGACACATTCTCATATGCGGAAATGGTGTGCCGCCGCGTCGTGCTATTAGTTCTCACGGCCACTTTGGCCTGACAGAGCAGTGCCGAGGGTATTGCTGTGCCATGCTTCTATCCGTCAGGGGGCCATTGTGAAGTGGTCCTTTTCTTCTAGAAAGAGGAGACCTTCATGTGGGACTCATTCTGGGATTTCATCTGGTACACCATCGTCATCTTCGCGTTCGTCGCGTACCTGATCGTCCTGTGGCACATCATCACCGACCTGTTCCGTGACAAGAAGGCGTCGGGCTGGCAGAAGGCGGCCTGGGTGGTCTTCCTGATCGTCTTCCCGTACCTCACCGCCATCGTGTACCTGCTGGCGAAGGGCAAGGGCATGGCCGAGCGTCAGCGCGAGGCCTACAGCGAGGCCAAGCAGGCCTCCGACGAGTACATCAAGTCGGTCGCGGGAACCTCTCCGACCCAGCAGATCACCGAAGCGAAGGCTCTCCTGGACTCCGGTGCCATCACGCCCGAGGAGTTCGAGCACCTGAAGTCAAAGGCTCTCGGCGGAGCGGCCTGAGGCACGGTACGGTCGTCACACCGACCTGACGACGACCTGGAGCCGCGGTGATCGGATACCTGTGTAAACGCATCGCGGCCTGGGCTGTCCTCGTCTTCCTCGCAACCAATCTGACCTATTTCCTGGCCACCTGGTTCCTCGACCCCCGATCCAATTACGCCGCCCGACGACCCCCGTTGCCGGAGAGCGTCGTCGACGCCACGCTGTCCTCCCACAACCTCAACGACAAGACCCCGCTGGTCGAGCGTTGGTGGAACTGGCTGACCGGCGTGGTGCTGCACTGGGATTGGGGGTCGACGCCGGTCGGTGAGAGCGTGAACAGCGAGATCGGTTTCCGGCTCGTCTCCTCGGTGCAGCTCCTCGCTGCCGCCACCGTCATCTCCACCCTGCTGGGTATCGCCCTGGGCGTCTACACCGCGCTCCGACAGTACAAACTCGCCGACCGTGCGTGGCAGTTCATCTCGATCGCGATGATCAACCTGCCGGTTCCCGTTGTCGGCCTGGGCATCGTGCTCGTCGCCATCTCACTCAATCAGACTCTCGGGCACAGCGTCGTCTACGTCTCCGGGGCATCCAGCGTGGGGGTCGAGGGATTCTTCCCGGTGCTGTTGGACCGCATCCAGCACCTCATCCTCCCGACGATCACCCTGGTCGTGATCCAGTACGCGGGACTGCATCTCCTCCAGCGGTCGATGGTGCTCGACACCATCAACGCCGACTACGTTCGCACCGCACGTGCAAAGGGACTCACCCGCGGTGTGGCGGTACGACGACATGGGTTGCGCACGGCCATCATCCCGGTGGCCGTCGGCATCGCCTTCGCGATCCCCGCGGTGTTCACCGGCGCAGTCCTCACCGAGACCATCTTCGGTTGGGAGGGGATGGGCAGGTACTTCGTCACCTCCATCAACACCAACGACATCCACGGGGTCGTCGCCGTCGCCGCGTTCGGTGCCCTGGCCACCGCCGTCGGCGCGATCCTCGCCGACCTCGCCGTGGTCTACCTCGATCCGAGAGTGCGGGTGAGCTGAGATGGCGATGCTGCCGCCGGAACCGCGCGGGCCGCAGTCCGGACACCTCGACGCGACCGCCCCGATCATGGGTGAGACCGGCGGTGTCCTCGACGAATCGGACACCGCTTCGGCGCCACTGGCCCGGCGACGCGGCGGCCGGGTCGAGATCTTCGCGAAACGATACGCGCGCAACCGGTCCGCGCTGCTGGGTCTGGCCATCTTCGTCCTACTCGTGCTCTTCGCCGTCTTCGGCGGATTGTTCACCGCCTACTCCTACACCGACACCGATTTCCTGGCGATCGGTTTCCCGCCGTCGACCCACGGGGCCGAAGGCGCCCACTGGTTCGGCACCAACGACGCCGGCAACGACCTGTATGCGCAGGTGGTGCACGGACTCCAGCGCTCGCTGACCATCGCCCTGGTCGTGTCGATCGGGACGACCGCGATCGCGGCATTCCTCGGCGGCCTGGCCGCCTACTTCGGCGGCTGGGTGCAGCGCGTCGTCCTGGGCGTCGTCTACCTGCTCCTCGTGGTGCCGACGTTCCTCATCCTCGCCCTGGTCTCCAACAACACCGGCGGTGACTGGCGGTGGCTGATCGTCGTGCTCATCGCGTTCGGCTGGATGATGTTGGCGCGCGTGATCCATTCGCTGGCGCTGACCGTCCGCGAGCGCGACTACATCGCCGCCGCACAGTATCTGGGCGTATCCCCGGTCAAGATCATCCTCCGGCACATCCTGCCCAACATCGCTTCGTTACTGGTCGTCAACTTCGCCCTCGGCGTCGTGGCCACGGTGCTCGCCGAGACCGGGCTGTCGTTCCTCGGGTTCGGCGTGAAGATCCCCGACGTCACCCTCGGCTCCTTGCTGCAGGCGGGTGCCGGGACGCTGGCCGCGTCGCCGTGGCTGTTCTGGTTCCCCGCGGCCGCGCTGGCACTCCTCACGGTCTCGATGGCGCTCATCGCCGACGGCCTGCGCGACGCCTTCGACCCGACCTCGCGTGGAGGTGCCCGTCGATGACGAATCCCGATGCGGTGCTGGCGGTCCGGGATCTGAGAGTGGACTTCGGTAGCGAGGCAGGCACGGTGGAGGCCGTCCGCGGTCTCGACGTCGACCTGCGGGCCGGCCGGACCACCGCCATCGTCGGTGAATCCGGGTCGGGGAAATCGGTGTCGGCTCTGGCGGTTCTGGGGCTGCTGCCGGACACCGCACGCGTCAGCGGATCGGTCGCGCTACGGAACCGAGAACTGATCGGGTTGTCGGACAAGGAGATGTCCGCGGTCCGGGGTTCGGAGATCGCCATGGTCTTCCAGGATCCGTTGTCGTCGTTGACCCCGGTGTTCACCGTGGGAGCGCAGATCTCCGAGGCGCTGCGGGCCCATCAGTCCATCACCGCCAAGCAGGCCTGGTCGCGGTCGGTCGAACTGCTCGACCTGGTCGGGATCGGTGATCCGCAGCGACGCGCCAGAGCCTTTCCGCACGAGTTGTCCGGCGGGATGCGCCAACGCGTGATGATCGCGATCGCGATCGCCAACGACCCGTCGGTGATCATCGCCGACGAACCGACCACCGCGCTCGACGTGACCATCCAGGCGCAGATCCTCGACGTGCTCGCCACCGCCCGACGCGAGACCGGCGCCGCGATGCTGCTCATCACGCACGATCTCGGCGTCGTCGCCGGGCAGGCCGACGACGTCGTGGTGATGTACGCCGGCCGGGCGGTCGAGACCGCCGACGTCGACACGCTGTTCGGCGGACCGCGGATGCCGTACACGATCGGATTGCTGGGAGCGGTGCCGCGGGTGGACCGCCGGACCGATGCGCTCATCCCCATCCCGGGAACGCCTCCGGTTCTCATCGACGTGCAGAACCGCTGTCAGTTCGCACCACGGTGTCCCGTCGCGATCGACGACTGCCGCCGGAGCGAACCGGAACCGGTGGAGGTGACCGGCGACCACCGGGTTGCGTGTATCCGAATGGGGGAGATCGACGTCGACGGTCGGATCGGCGGCGAGCCGGTGTTCCCGCCGCCCGACGTGCCGGCGGCATCGACCGCAGCCGTCGACCGGCAGGAACGGCCAACCGTTCTCGATGTGGTGGGTATGACCAAGGTCTTCCCGCTGACGAGCGGTTTCCTCAAGCGTCGGGTGGGTTCGGTGCGGGCGGTCAACGGGATCAGCTTCGACATCCGGCGCGGCGAGTCGATGGCCCTCGTCGGAGAGTCGGGCAGCGGCAAGTCGACGACGCTGTTGGAGATCATGGACTTCGCGCAACCCGAGGGCGTCGTCCGGATCGGCGGGGTGGACCCGGCGGCGGTCAGGTCACGCGAGGCCCGCGCGCTGCGACAGAAGACGTCGATCGTCTTCCAGGATCCGTCGGATGCGCTCGACCCGCGGTTCACTGCCTTCGACATCATCGCCGAACCGCTTCGCGCGCTGGGGGTCTCGAAAGCGGAGACCGAACAGAAGGTCACGGGCCTCATGCGGCGCGTCGGACTGGATCCCGTTCACGCCGACCGTTTCCCCGCCGCCTTCTCCGGCGGCCAGCGACAACGTCTCGCGATCGCGCGAGCACTCGCCACCGACCCCGACCTGATCGTCCTCGACGAGCCGCTGTCGGCCCTCGACGTCTCGGTGCAGGCGGACGTCGTCAACCTGATCCGTCGCCTGCAGGCCGACGGTGATGTGGCGTATCTGGTTGTCGCCCACGATCTCTCCGTGGTCCGGCATCTGGCCGATCGCGTCGCGGTGATGTATCTGGGTTCGATCGTGGAGTCCGGACCCACCGAGGCGGTCTTCGCCGAACCCGCGCATCCCTACACCCGGGCACTCTTGTCGGCGGTGCCCGTTCCGAACCCGCGCGTCGAGCGGCAGCGACAGCGCATCGTCCTGACCGGTGAACAACCCAGCGCGACTGACGAGATGGTCGGATGCAGTTTCACCAACCGTTGTCCGTTGCATGCGCAGCTCGACGAGGAACGCCGTGCACGTTGCCGGACGGTGATCCCCGAACTCCGCCCGGCCGCGGAGGGTGACACGGCGGATCACCGGGCCGCATGCCATTTCCTGGAGGTGGAGCGGTGAGGCGCTGTGCGAGGCTGATCGCGGCGGTCGCGATGACCGTCGCCTGTGTGACCGGTTGCGGTGCTGCGCTGGACACCGGTGCAGTCGCGACTGAGGGCGCTTCTCTCAATCCGCAGCCCCGGGAGAACCTCGAGGACGGCGGCAGCCTCACGACGGCCCTCACCGAGGTGTCCCCGCAGTGGAACACCTTCCATGCCGACGGCACCGCATACACCCTGGCCCTGTGGCGTTGGTACAACCCGGTGCTCGCCTACTTCTCACCGGACGGGCAGTACGCACCCAATCCCGACTACCTCACCGACGTCCGTACCGAGACCGTCGGCCGGGACACCGTGGTCACCTACACCGTCAACCCGAAGGCCTTCTTCAACGACGGCATACCGATCGACTACCGCGCTTTTGTCGAGACCTGGCGCACGAGCCGGGGCGTCGACGATCGCTACCTCGTCAGTTCCACCGACGGGTACAGCCAGATCGCCTCGGTCACCCGCGGTGCCGACGACCGTGAGGTCATCGTCCGCTTCGACGGCGTCTACGCCTGGCCCGAGGGTCTGTTCAACGTCGTGCTCCATCCGAAGGCCGCAGCCCCCGACGTCTACAACGAGGGTTATGTCCGGAAGCCGCATCCCGAATGGGGCGCCGGGCCGTTCACGATCGCCTCGTACGACGCCGACAACGGGACCGTCGTCTTCGAACGAAATCCCAAGTGGTGGGGACAACCCGGCAAACTCGACCGACGGATCTTCCGGCAGATGGAGCCCCAGGCGGCGCTCAACGCCTTCCAGAACGGTGAGATCGACGCGACCGGGGTCGCGGCCAAGGATGCACGTGCGCGGGTCCTCACGATGAACGGGATCGACATCCGGACCGCCGCGTCACCGCAGCAGGCGCTGCTCGTCCTGAACCTCGATGCGCCGATCCTCTCCGACCGGACCGTCCGGCAGGCGGTGTTCGCCGCGATCGACCGGGACACGCTCGCGCGCATCAGGTTCACGGGACTCAACTACACCGAGAAGCTCCCGGGGTCGTTGTCGCTGTACCCCTTCCAGCCCGGGTACGAGGACAACCTGGCGGGTGTGGTGTCCTATGACCCCGGCAGAGCCGTCGAGTTGCTGGAGGGCGTCGGGTGGCGCACGGGGGACGACGGTGTGCGCCGCAAGGACGGCAAACGGCTGTCGCTGGTGTTGCCCAACGTCGGCGACGACGCGACCACGCTCAACCTGTCACGTGCACTGCAGGCGATCCTGGGCAAGGTCGGGATCGAGCTGACTGTGCAGCAGCGTCCCTCGGCAGACTTCTCGGCCGTCGTCGTCAACAAGGAATTCGACCTGTTCATGATGGGCTTCTCGTCGAGCGACCCGTTCGGCATGGCCTACTTCTGTCAGGTCTGGTGCAGCGACTCGCAATTCAACCCTGCCGGCGCCGGATCCCCGGAACTCGACGCCCAGATTCGGGCGATGTCGAGGATCGGCGACCCGATGGCCCAGATCGCGGCTGGGAACCGGATCGAACGCGAGGCCTTCGCCCAGTTCTCCAACCTCCCGCTGTTCAACGGCCCGTCCATGGTCGCGGTGAAGGAAGGCCTCGCCAATTACGGCGCCGGGCAGTTCTACGTCGGTCCCGTCGAGGACATCGGCTGGGAGAAGTAGGTCTGCGCCTACCCTCCCGGTGCCTGAGGTGCGAGCGCAGCGCCCCCTCGCTGCCTGAGGTGCGAGCGCAGCGCCCCCTCGCTGCCTGAGGTGCGAGCGCAGCGCCCCCTCGCTCCCTGAGGTGCGAGCGCAGCGAGCCACGAAGGGCTGGCGACGTCGGCTCACCAGGCCTTCGTGGCTCGTCGCTTACGCTCCTCGCACCTCAGGCAGCAGGGGCTCACGCCTCAGAAGGCGGGGTGAGTCAGTGGTCGCCGCTCACCCGCCACAGCGGGTTCACCGGGCCGTGGCCGGCGCCCAACGGGTAGGCGGCGGCCAGGCCCCGGGTGACCCACTTCTTTGCGAAGGAGACCGCGTCGGGAACCGAATAACCGTGTGCCAGGGCACAGGTGATCGCCGCGGCGAGCGTGTCGCCGGCGCCGTGGTCGTGGGTCGTGTCGATGCGCTCGTGGTTGAGTTCGATGAACTCGGCGCCGTCGTAGAGCAGGTCGGGGGAGTGGTCGCAGGACCGTAGGTGTCCGCCTTTGACAAGCGCCCAGGCAGGTCCGAGATCGAACAACGCCTTCGCCGCGTCGCGCTGCGAGTCGGCGTCGACGACATCGATCCCGGTGATGAGCCGCACCTCGTCGAGGTTCGGCGTCACCAGCGTGGCGAGCGGGAAGAGGTTGTCGCGCAGCGTGTCCAGTGCCGAGTCGGCCAGCAGCTGGTTCCCGTGCATCGACGCACAGACCGGGTCGACGACCAGCGGTGAAGAACCGTCGCGACCGATGCCGCTCTCGGCGCACTGGGCGACGACGGCGTCGATGATCTCCGCCGAGGCCAGCATGCCGGTCTTGGCGGCCCCGATGCCGATGTCGTCGGCGACCGTGCGGATCTGGGCGGCGACTGTCTCCGGTTCGATCTCCTGGAAACCGCTGACGCCCAGCGAGTTCTGGACGGTCACCGCGGTGACCGCGACGCAGGCATGCAGGCCGAGCAGCGCGAACGTCCGCATGTCGGCCTGGATGCCGGCGCCGCCACCGGAATCCGATCCGGCGATGGTCAGGACGCGGACCGGCGTCGAACCCGGCGTCGCGACGGGCAGCAACTCGAACCCGGTCACGCAGAGCCTCCTGCGCTGCTCTCGAGGGGCAGGTAGACGCGGTTGCCGGCCTCGGCGAACTCGGCAGATTTCGCGGCCATCCCCTCGGCGATCTTCCGGTCGATGTCCTCGGCGGTCACCAGGTTGTTCTCCTCCGCGTAGGCGCGTACGTCGGCGGAGATCCGCATCGAGCAGAACTTGGGACCGCACATCGAGCAGAAGTGGGCGGTCTTCGCCGGCTCGGCGGGCAGGGTCTCGTCGTGGTACTCGCGGGCGGTGTCCGGGTCGAGGGCGAGGTTGAACTGGTCGATCCACCGGAACTCGAAGCGGGCCTTGCTCAATGCGTCGTCCCGTTCCTGTGCGCGGGGATGTTGCTTCGCGAGGTCCGCGGCGTGGGCGGCGATCTTGTACGTGATGACGCCGACCTTCACGTCGTCGCGGTCGGGCAGCCCCAGGTGCTCCTTGGGCGTCACGTAACAGAGCATGGCCGTTCCCGCCTGGGCGATCATCGCCGCACCGATCGCGGAGGTGATGTGGTCGTAGGCGGGTGCGATGTCGGTGGCCAGCGGTCCCAGCGTGTAGAAGGGCGCTTCTTCGCAGAGCTCTTCCTCGAGACGCACGTTCTCGGCGATCTTGTGCATCGGGACGTGCCCGGGACCCTCGATCATCACCTGCACGCCATGGGATTTGGCGATGGTCGTGAGTTCGCCGAGGGTGCGCAGTTCGGCGAACTGGGCCTCGTCGTTGGCGTCGGCGATGGACCCCGGCCGCAGACCGTCACCGAGCGAGAAGGTGATGTCGTACCGCGCGAAGATCTCGCACAGATCGTCGAAGTGGGTGTAAAGGAACGATTCCCGATGGTGTGCCAGACACCACGCGGCCATGATCGACCCGCCCCGCGAGACGATGCCGGTGACCCGCCGGGCGGTCAGCGGCACGTAGCGGAGCAGTACCCCGGCGTGCACCGTCATGTAGTCGACGCCCTGCTCGGCCTGCTCGATCACGGTGTCGCGGTAGATCTCCCACGTGAGGGCGACCGGGTCGCCATTCACCTTCTCGAGGGCCTGGTAGATCGGCACGGTACCGACGGGGACGGGGGAGTTGCGCAGGATCCACTCGCGGGTGGTGTGGATGTCGGCGCCGGTCGACAGGTCCATGATGGTGTCGGCGCCCCATCGGGTGGCCCACACCATCTTCTCGACCTCGTCGGCGATCGAGCTGCGCACCGCTGAATTCCCGATGTTCGCATTGACTTTCACCGCGAATCTCTTGCCGATGATCATCGGCTCCGACTCGGGGTGACGATGATTCGCCGGGATCACCGCGCGCCCGATGGCCACCTCGGAGCGGACCAGCTCGGGGTCGACGCCCTCGCGCGCCGCGATGAACCGCATCTCGTCGGTGATGATCCCTGCTTGCGCCCAGGCGAGTTGGGTGCTCGCTCCGTCGACGGGTTCCGGACGGTGCCATGCGTCGCGGGTCGGCGGCAGTCCGCGCTCCACGTCGATGACCGCATCGGAATCGGTGTACGGCCCGGAGGTGTCATAGACGTCGAGATGTTCACCGTTGGTGAGGAGGATTCGACGCTGCGGTACGCGAAGGTGGTCGACGGTGAGGTAGTGCTTGGAGCTTCCCTCGATCGGTCCGGTCGTCAGACCTGAAGTCGTGGGTGTGGTGGATACACGTGTGCCCATGATGGTTCTCCCTACGCCGGCATTACCCGGACAGGTTCGAGCGGTCGGCGACCGCCCGTCGCCATCTCAGCCCTCGGTCATCGTGAGAGCCCCCGCGTGTGTAGTTGTGTTGCGTTTGCCACCTTACATCGGCGGTCAACACCCGGTGCCGTGCACGGAAGATCACCGAGAGGTCTCGTCAGTTACGGATCCGTAAGGTACGGTGTGACCCTAGTCACAGGGGTCCTTACGTCGAGCCGCGGCGTCATGCCGGTGACCCGCCACAGTGATCACGTGAGGAGGCGTGTAGTTGCTACGCAAGAACCGGCATCGGCCGCCGCAGTCGGCTCGATCCATCCTGCAGCAGATCGCGCAGGTGGTTCACAACCCCGACCGCGAGAGGTTCGAACTCTGGGTCGCGGGAGATCTGGTCGGGGTGCTCGGCTACTCGACCGAGACCGTCGACGGTCAGACCACCATCACCGTCCTGCACACCGTGCTCTATGACGAATACAGCGGTCACGGGCTCGCCACCCGCCTGACCCGGACGGTCATCCACTTCGCCCGGGAACGCAACGCGCGGCTCCGGCCGGTGTGCTCGTTCACCAAGAACTATCTCGACCATCACCCGGGGATCGTGACGCTCGCTCCCGTATGAGGCGTGGGTCGATGTCCATTTCGGCGATCTAATGAGCACAACTTGTACATCACGGCGATGACCCGGTAGTACCTCTCGGGCGTACGGTTCGGCGGTGACCACGACCGTGAGGACATCGATGACTGCAGTGGTAGAGACGACCGTCGGCGACCCGCACCTCGAGCAGGTGCGCCGCTTGGTCAACCTCATCGACGGCCAGTGGGTTGAGGGTGAGGACACCCAGCTTGTCAGCACGAGTCCCACCTACCCCGATGTGGTGGTCGCCGAGGGGCGTCGTGCGAGTACTCGACAGGTCGACGCCGCCGTCGACGCGGCACGTCGCGGCTTCGCCGTCTGGTCGGAGATGACCACGCATGAACGCGGTGCAGTACTCATCAGGGCCGCCGGGATTCTCGAGCGCGACGCGGAGCGGCTGGGTGCCGAACTCACTCGTGAGGAGGGCAAGACGCTGGCCGAGGGGATCGGCGAGGTGCAGCGGGCGGCGCAGATCCTGCGCTACTACGGCGCCGAGGGTGATCGAGATGCGGGCGAGGTGTTCTCCTCGCCGCGCAAGGGTGAACGAATCCTGGTGACGCGCAAGCCGATCGGCACGGTCGGCGTGATCACGCCGTTCAACTTCCCGATCGCGATCCCGGCGTGGAAGATCGCTCCCGCGCTCATCTACGGCAACACGGTGGTGTGGAAACCGGCCGAAACGGTACCCCTTCTCGCAGTGCGTCTGGCGCAGGCCCTGGTCGAGGCCGGACTGCCGGCGGGAGTTCTGAACCTGACCGTCGGTGACCGCGCGATCGGCAACAGCATCGTCAATCATCCAGGCATCGATGCGATCACCTTCACCGGTTCGACCGCAGTCGGGCGGGGGATCGCGGCGGCCGCGGCCTCGCGCGGCGTACCGGTGCAGGCCGAGATGGGTGGGAAGAACGCGGCGATCGTGCTCGGCGACGCGGATCTCGACCTGGCGGTGCAGCAGATCATGCTCGGGGCGTTCCGCTCGACCGGGCAGAAGTGCACGGCCACATCACGACTCGTCGTCACTGATGACGTGGCCGACGAACTGCTCGCTGCACTGAGCAAGGCGGCCGCCGATCTGGTGGTGGGTGACCCTCTGGATGCGTCGACCGAGATGGGCCCCGTGATCACCGCGTCGGCCCACGACAGCATCCGCAGCGGCATCGCCGGCGCGATCGAGCAAGGGGCCACCGTGCTCAACGGCGGTGATCACGCACCCGTCGAGGCGCCCGAGTCCGGCTACTTCCTGTCGCCGACCATCCTCGAGCTGCCGTCACCGGATCTCAACATCTGGCGTGACGAGCTGTTCGGGCCGGTTCTGTCGGTCGTCCGGGTGAGCTCGGTCGACGAGGCCTTCCGCGTCGCCGACGACGGGGAATATGGTTTGTCCGCAGCGCTTTTCACCCAGGACCTCACGCGGGCCCTGGCGGCGGTCGACGACATCGACGTCGGCATCCTGCACGTCAACTCCGAATCGGCCGGGGCTGATCCGCACGTGCCCTTCGGCGGCGCGAAGAAGAGCGGGTACGGCTCCAAGGAACAGGGCCGCGCGGCACGGGAGTTCTTCACCCACACGACGACGGTCTACCTCCGCGGAGGTACAACCCGCGTCTGAGGTCGGCGTCACCGATTAGCGGACCGGTTGCGTGCCGTCTGCCCCGTAGCTTTCGCGCGTCAGTCGTTGTGAAGGATGTCGAGAAGTTCACGCGCCTTGACCGCGATCCACAGTTCCGCCCGGACCTCGGCCGAGTCGAGGTCGCGCCGCAGGAGCTGACCGACCTTGGTCATCCGATTGCGCATGGTGTGCCGATGAACACCGAGTTCTGTTGCGGCGCTCTCGATGTGCGTGTCGTGCTGGAGCCAGGCGCGCAGTGCGGTGACGAGATTCAACGGCGAGCTGTGTGTGGCGTCGTAGTCCTCGAGCGGTCCCAGGAGGATTCGCGACATCGCCGACAGTTCGTCGGGAGAGCGGCCGCTCAACAACATCGAGAACGTGCCCATGTCCGAGAAGTCGACGACCGGCGTCTGTGCCGGGCCGAGTCGCAGTGCAGCTGTCGCCTGACGGAGACTGTCTGAGGCATCGGTGATCGCGGCGGGTGCCCCCAGTCCCGCGCGCAGAGGCCGCCCGAGCTGTGCGCCGAGTTGCGTGACGAATTCGGTGACCCACTCCACCGTGCGGTCGGCGGCGACGATGACGAACAGGACTTTTTCCTGCGGTGTCATCAGGTACGGAACGGATTGCCGCGCAAACAGTCCGGCGATCTCCCGCTGAGCGGGCAGCAACGGACCAACGTCGGTCAGCGCGACCGCGACGACGCGCGCGTCCTGGTCGAAGCCGAAGTACCGGAGCAGGCTGATGTCGAGTTCGGGGCCGAGGTCGATCAGGGCTCGGGCGACGGCCGTACGAAGCCGCTGCTCGGCATCGACCACCTTCGCCGGCTTGCCCAGTTCGATCGACAGCAGGGCGACCGCGTGGGCCACGAGGAGGCGCTCCTCGGGCTGCAGCGCAACCGCCGATCCCACTGCGAGATAGCCGTTGGACTCCTGCGCGACGGACACGCTCTGCACCAGGTACGCCCCGTGTTCGTCGGTGAAGGCGCTGCTCATCTGCTGTCGGCGTCCGGGTCCGCGTGGCGCGGAACCCGCGACGGTTCGCGCGTGCGCGAGCAGGCGTGCGACGTCCTTTCCGTGCACCGACAGCGCCCTGCCGGCGGAGTCGACGAGCGCTGCGGAGCAAGAGAGTGCGCGACCCAGCGTCGAGATCAGTTGGGGGATACCGCCGCGCAGGATGGCGCGCGCGAGCTTGTCCTGCTGGTCCACCACCCGCTGCACCGCCCGTACCTGGTCGGCGGTCAGCTCGTCGATCACCGCGCGGGTGATCGCGATGAACGGGGTGGGGGGAGGCACCGAAAGGATGGGGAGACCCAGTGCGTCGCCGGCGGCGCGAATGCCTTCAGGGACGGCATCGAAGGTGGTCCCGGTGTCGACGGCGAGTGCGGCCGCACTCGCCTGCGCGAGGCGCGAGACGTACTCGAACTGCTGCGCGTCCGAGGAGCCGATCGGTAGACCTGTGGTCATGACCAGCTCGCCGCCGGTGATCCATGGGGCGGGGTCGGCGAGCTCGATCGCGTGCGCCCATTCGATCACCCGATCCGCGCCCTCGTGTCCACCCACGAGAGTGAGTCCCAGGTCGGTGTTCTGGGCGAGACGCCGCACGGTCAAGGCCACGGCGACTCATCTCCTCGCAGGTCGGCGGACGGCCGGAGTCGTCCATCTGTGCGTCAGAGCATAGCGAGGGCGCCGGGAGTAGAGGTCATCCCGCTGAGGACACCAGCTGCTCTCGTAGAACCTTCTTGTCGATCTTGCCGACGGCTGTGACGGGCAGGGTCCGCACGACGCGGACGACGTCGGGCAGCTTGAACGACGCGAGGCCGCGGTCGGCGAGGAACGTGCGGAGCGTGGCCAGCTCGAGCGGCTGGGCCGGCGGATGGTCGTGGGAGAGCACGACAGCGGCGCAGATCTTCTCGCCCAGCGCGTCGTCGGGCAGCCCGACCACCGCGACCTGCCGCACGGAGGAGTGTGCGAGCAGGTTCTCCTCGACGTCGTCGGCGGCCACGTTCTCACCGGCCCGGACGATGGTGTCCTTGATACGACCGGTCACCGAGAGGTGTCCCGACGGCAGCCGGGTCACCTTGTCGCCCGACCGGTAGAAGCCGTCGGGGGTGAAGGACTTCTCGTTGTGCGCGTCGGCCCGGTAGTACCCGCGGATCGTGTACGGGCCGCGAACGAGCAGTTCACCTTCTTCGCCGTCGGGGACGTCGGCGCCCTCCTCGTCCACGACGCGCACCTCGTCGAACTCCGACATCGGCGAGCCCTGGACCTCATGCACGAGATCCCGCGGCTCGTCGGGCCGGGTGTAGCAGATGAGGCCCTCGGCCATGCCGAACACCTGTTGGACCACGTTTCCGAGTGCCTCGTCGAGGGCGACCGCGTCCGGGTGGGCGAGCTTGGCGCCGCCGACCTGCAGAAGCCGCAGGGAACTGATGTCCGCGGGCTCCCACTCGGTCGCCGCGCACCACAGCTGTGCGAGGGCGGGGACCAGCGCGGTCACCGTGACGCGGTGCCGTTCGATGAGGTCGAAGGTGTTGTCGGGGCTCGGGTTGTCGGTGAAGACGACGTGGCCGCCGACGCCGAGGACGCCGAGGATGCCCGGGCAGCACAGCGGGAAGTTGTGGGCCGCCGGCAATGCGACGAGGTAGGTGTCGTCGGCGGTCAATTCCGCGACCTCGGCCGACAGTCGTGCGTTGAGGTCGTAGTCGTCATGCGTGCGCGCGATCAGCTTGGGCAGACCGGTGGTACCGCCCGAGACCAGGAACAGGGCCGGGAGTTCGGCGCTCGGCGGGACCGGGAGATCGATCGACGCGGGGTCCGCCTCGGGTGCCGCTGCGAACGGGCCGGGATCGCCGGAGATGAACACCTGCGCGATGGCCGGGACGCGGGACTGCAGCTCGGTGGCGAGATCCCGGAAGTCGAAGCCCCGTCGACCGTCCTCGCCGATGTAGGCGACGGCCCCGGCGCCGGCGGCGAGGTGGGCGATCTCGGTGATCCGGTGCGCGGGCAGGGTCATGACCGGCGCGACGCCCGCGCGGAGCAGACCGAGCAGATTCACGACGAACTCGAGCGAGTTGTTCTGCTGGAGGACGACGCGTTCTCCGGGGCGGAGTCCGGCGTCGACGAAACCGGCCGCGCGACGTAGCGAGGCCTCGCGCAGTTCGGAGTAGGTGAGCGTCTGCGGCCCGTCGATGGAGGCATCGGTGACGGCCGGGGCGTCGGGGGCGCGGTCGACACTGGCGTCGAAGCCGGTGAACAGTGGGAGTCCGCGGAACAGTCCGGCGTCGCGGTAGCGGTCTGCCTGGGCGTCGGCGTACGGGGTGAAACCGTCGAGCAGGTCGGTCGCGTGGTCCTGAGGCGTCGGCATGGGTCCCATTCAAACACAGGCAGGATAGGGTAACCTTACCGGCCGGTCGGGGTGGTGGATTCGTACGCTACGCCGCCCACCTGGACGGTCTGTTTGATTAGGCTGCCCTAATATCTCTAGGATCACTGGTGCTGCCGCCCACGACCGGAGGACAAGGACATGTCGCTGACGACCGACTCGCGGACATCGAGGATCGATGCTGCGGAACTCGGCCTCGACGGGGCTGCCGGCCTGATCGCTCCGGCGACACCGCTCACCGAGACGGTGGCCGCCCGGATCGCGGCGGCCTGGGCCGGTTCCGGCGAGTTCGGCGACCACGTCGTCTACGAGCGCAACCGTCGATGGGCCTTCGCCGCGGGCGTCCGCGTGCGTGTCGTCGTCACCCGCCGCGAGATCATCGTCGACGACCAGGGTCGCCGGACGGCCACCGCATGGCACGGTGACCCGGCCGATGCTCTGGCCGCAGCGACAGAGTCGCTGTCGGTCGCCGATTGGCGTCTCTACGGGTGGGTCGGTTTCGACTTCTGCGCGCCGTACCACGGTATCCTCGAACGCGTTCCCGACGACACGGTGCTCGCGCACCTGATCGTTCCCGAGTTCGAGGCCTTCGTCGACGCGGATGGGGTGGACACCGGCACCGCCGACCCGGAGCGAGCTCGTCGCCTCCTCGAGATCGCCGCAGCCGCAGGCGACCCCGGGACGTCGCGGCCCGTCGACGTGCGGGTCGACACCGAGGACTACCGCGGCCGCGTCGCCGCCGCCGTCTCCGAGATCGCGGCCGGTCGCTACCAGAAGGTCATCCTCTCCCGCGCGGTGGACATCCCCTTCGCGGTCGACATCCCCGCCACCTATGCCCGCGGCCGTGCGGACAACACCCCGGCACGTTCCTATCTGCTCTCGCTCGGCGACCTCTCGGCTGCCGGGTTCAGCCCCGAACTCGTGGTCGCGGTGCACGCCGACCGCACCGTCGTCACCGAACCCCTGGCCGGGACAAGGGCTTTCGGGATCTCTGCAGACCACGACGCCGCCGCTCGGGCCGAACTCCTCGGCGACGCCAAGGAAGTCGCCGAACATGCGATGTCGGTGCGCGCCTGCTACGACGAGATCGCCTCGATCTCGGCCGCCCAGACGACAGCGGTCAGCACGTTCATGGAGGTGCGGGAGCGCGGCAGCGTCCAACATCTGGCCTCGACGGTGAAGGGCACCCTCGCCGAGGGTGAATCACCCTGGCGTGCCCTCGAAGTCGTATTCCCGTCGATCACCGCGTCCGGAGTGCCCAAGACCGCGGCCGTCGACGCCATCGACCGCCTCGAGTCCCGGCGGCGCGGGCCGTACTCCGGCGCGGTCCTCGTCGCGTCGTCGTCGGGTGAACTCGAGGCGACGCTCGCCCTGCGCACCGTCTTCTCGTCCGGCGGCAAGGCGTGGCTGCGGGCTGGCGCCGGCATCGTCGCGCAGTCGACGCCGGAACGCGAGTTCGAGGAGACCTGCGAGAAACTGGGCAGCGTCGCCCCGTACGTCATCCCACGCTGACCGGCCGTTACGTTCGAAGTACCACCCGATCCCACCAGGAGTCATCACATGTCCGACCACATCACCGAAGCGCTGCACGGCATCCTCACCGAGGACCTCGACCTCGCGCTCGGCGAGGTCACCCGCGACTCGCGGCTGATCGACGACCTGGGCCTCGACTCGGTGGCGTTCGCCATCGGCGTCGTCGCGATCGAAGAGCGTCTGGGTGTGAAGCTATCCGAACGCGAGCTCTTCGAGTCCGAGACGGTCGGCGATCTCGAGGATCTCGTCCGCGCGAAGGCCGGGACGCCGGCCTGAGCCGGAACGAGATACGAGTCGGGGGAGAGGTGAGCGTGGACACCGGAGTGCAGACGTACGCAGAATTGCTGGACGAGGCGTTCGACGAGAAGGTCGCCGCGTGGACGGCCCAGGCCGAGAGCGATCACCGATTCCCGCGACCGCTGCTCGAACACCTCGGTGAGGCAGGGGTTTTCGCCCGCAAGTGGGAAGACCGAAAGCTCACCGACCTCCACGACCACTTCGCTCTCGGCCGTCATCTCGGCTCGCTGGGCTCGGCCGCGATCGGCGTCGGTGTCAGCCTGCATGATTCGGCCATCGCCATCCTCCGCCGTTTCGGGCGGAACGACTTCTTGAAGGACCTGGCGCAGCGGGCGATGGCCACCGACGCCGTCCTGTGCATCGGTGCGTCCGAGGAACAGGGCGGTTCGGATCTACAGAACTCGGAGACACGGATCTTTGCCGAGGACGGCGGCTATCGGGTCGTCGGCGCCAAGAAGTTCGTCTCGCTCTCGCCGATCGCGGACCACATGTTCGTCGTGTGCCGCGGCGTCGAGGACGGCCCCGACACCGGCGGCAACGTCGCGCTGGCCGCCGTGCCGATCGACAAGGTCGACGTCGGTGCGCCGTACGAGAAGCTGGGCGCCGGACCGCTCGACACCGCGCCGGTCACCATCGATACCTGGATTCCCGAGGAGGCGCTGATCGCCCGGCCGGGAACGGGGCTGGCGGTCATCAGCTGGGGGCTTGCGCACGAACGCTATTCGGTCGCCGCGCAGATCGCGGCCGCGTGCGAGGTGATGCTCGGCGTGACGCTCGCCCGCATGATGGAACGCACGCAATTCGGTAAGAAGCTCTACGACCATCAGGCGCTTCGTCTGCGGCTCGCGGATCTGCAGGCCCGCGTCGACGTGCTGAGCTACTCGCTCGACGGCGTCGCTGCCGGGGGAAAGATCAACCTGCGCACCGCCGCTGCGCTCAAGGCGACCGCGGCGAACCTCGGCGAGGAGGTCGCCTCGGAGTGCCTGCACATCTTCGGCGGGATCGGTTATCTCGAGACCGAGACGCCGATCGGACGCTGGTGGCGCGACATGAAGCTCGCTCGCGTCGGCGGCGGCACTGACGAGGTGCTGTGGGAACTGGTCGCGGCGGCCATGAAACCCGATACCGAGCGTTACCAGCAGTTCTTCCCCCGTTCTCTCAACCAGGCGCCCTGAGCGTCCCTCATCCAGGCGGTCACCATGAACAGCCCAGTCACCACTCCGGCCGACGCGCGCGTCACCGAACTCGCACCACCGGACCACACCTACCTGCACATGGACACCGACAGTCGGCCCATGCACTGGTCGATGATCCTCCAACTCGACACCGGTGGAACGCTTCTCGGCCTCGACGAAGTACGTGCCCGGGTGCGGGATCGAGGACGGTTGTTCGAGATCTTCCGGCTGGGTGTGAAGAACGGCCGGTGGCGGAAGCCCGAGGTGGTGCTCGCCGACGAAAACTGGGATGCTGGCGAACACGTCTCGGAACTCGGATTCACCGACCGTGAGCATCTGCAGCGCCGCGTCTCCGAGCTCCTCGAGACGCCGCTGCCCCGGCCGCGCCCGTTCTGGGACATCACGCTGTTCACCCCGTCTGCCGGCGCCGAGGGGGTCGGTCAGTGGGTGCTGCTGCGCGTGCACCACAGCATCTCCGACGGCATCGCCGGTGCGGCTTTCGCGGCGCTGCTCGCCGACGGTGAACCCGAGGACCTCGCCGAGTTCGAGCGCTTCGCCACCAGCCCGCGGTTCCACATCAGCGGTATCGACCCGGAGAAGCTGGGGGAGGCCAAGTCGGCGTTCAACGACCAACATGCGGCCGGCGGCGGCAAGAAGCGCGCCTGGCCGAGTCTGACGAAGTCGGGGCGTCGTGAACACGCACTCTTCAGTACGTCCACCCGCGCCCTGCGCAAGGCCGCCAAGGCCAACGACTCCAGCGTGCACGAGTTCGTGCTCGGGGCCATCGGACGCGCGCTCAGCATCGACCCGCCCGCGTCGCCGCAGGCCGAGGTCCTCCGCGTGACCCTGCCGGTGACTCTCGACCAGGAGTTCCGGCACACCGGCAATGCGGTCTCGGTGGCACTGCTCAACCTGCCCGGCAACGAAACGGACCTGTCGCAGCAGATCGGCCGGGCGCGCAGCGAGCTGGCGACCATCGCCGAGCGTCGGCCGGAGCTCTACCTCGCCGCGGCCGACGACCTGCCGCGGGCGCCGCTCTGGGGCCTGCAGCGGGCGATCGTGAACGCCTCGATGAGCCACATGCACCCGGACATCCACATCGGGATCAACCCGGGCTTCTCCCGGGTGCGGTCGGTCCTCGGTAAACCCATCGTGAGCCTGACGCCGCTGTCGCCGCTGGCCGGCTACTCCTTCTCGGTGACCGTCCTGATCCTCGGCAACACGACGACCTTCGGCATCGTCACCGACGCCCAGGCGCTTCCCGGGTACGCACAGAAGTTCGTGGAGACGTTCGACAAGGTCCTCACCGAGGCCCTACCGTCAGCATGAAGACGAGGCGAGCTTAGGCTTGCCTAGGAAGTCCTTCCCCCCGGGGAACGATCAGCACGTGGACATGCGCATCCAGGCGTTCCACGGCACAAGTGAACGACACAGCAGAAAACACGGAGAACACCATGCAGAACGATGTCGGCTACCAGGACCCGGCCTACGTGGATGAGACCCACGAACCGGAAGCGGGCCCGGAGAAGCGCTCGGGTGGGATCAACATCCCGACCGTGCTGGCATCGGCAGGTGTGGCGGCGGTGATCTCGGCGATCATCGTGACTATCGGTGTGGTCGGCCTGATGGTCGGCGACCGCAACGACTCGGCGAACGCGGCGCAGCCGACCGTCGTGAACCTCGGTTCCGCGCAGACTCCGCAACAGCAGCAGGGCCTGGTGGGTCCGGCCGCCAATCAGCCGCCGGCCGCCGCGCCCGGTGAGCCCGCCCCGGCCGTGGCGCCCGCACCCGCGGCCACCGAAAACGTGCCCGAGAGCGGCGGCATCGTCGGCGCCGGGCCCGACGCCGCACCCGCACCTGCACCGGCTCCCACGCCGGGTACCTCGGCCGCGCCGACCCAGCAGGCTGTCGCGGCCCCGACCGCGCTCACGCCCGGCCAGCTCAACACCAAGGTGAAGACGGTCATGAACTCGCGCGGCAACCGTGCCGCACGTGCCGCCGAACTCCAGGGCGGCGAACGCGCCCTGCGTCAGCTCGACGCCGTCGCCCAGGCGATCACCACCTACGGCAACGTCGGACTCAGCTACCAGATGGTCGGCCCGGTGCAGGTCAGCGGCACCAAGATGACTGCCCCCCTGCAGATCAGCGTCGTCGGCCGGGGCAGCCAGAACCGTGCGATGACCTGGGTGTGGAGCGGCGACAAGTGGAAGCTGTCGAACAGCAGCGTCTGCCTCATCGCCAGCTTCGTCCTGCTGCCCTGCTCGCTCTGACACCCGACCGTTCTGGAGAACTGACGTGAAAACACGACTTCGTCTGGGCGCGCTCCTCGCGGGCGCGCTGATGTCCGCCGGCCTCCTTGCCGGATGCTCGAGTTCGGATGAGTCGACCGGTGGTTCGGTGCAGCTGAATCTGCCCGACGGGCGCTCGGTGACGATCCCGGAGACGCCGAAGCGCATCGTCACCCTCGGTGACCAGTGGACCGACGTGGCGCTGTCGTTCGGTGTGACCCCGGTCGGTTACTACGACTACTCGAAGTCGGCCACCGGCGAACTGCAGCCCTGGTACGGCCAGAAGCTC
>NZ_JAJQJP010000010.1:0-55929 GCF_021245825.1 Gordonia metallireducens
CCGCTTTGATTCCGCACGGGCAGTGGTCAAACACGCCGGCCTGTGCCCGCGTGAGAACTCCTCGGGCAGCTACCAGGGCACAACCACCATCAGCGGACGCGGGCGGCCCCGCCTACGAACCGCCGCCTGGCGCGCGGCGTTCGGCGCGCTGCGACACAACCCGGTCTACGCCGCCCGCTACCAACACCTGACCACCCGCACCCACAACCGACTGCAACCCAACCAGGCCTACGTAGCTATCGCCGCTGCTTTGCTACGCCAGCTGCACGTGGTGATCACCACCGCCACTCCCTGGGACCCGACCCTGGCCGGCGCACCCCAGCCCGCGGAGGTGAGCGCCGCCTGAACCCAGACCCCACCGACCGGGACAAGCTCGCCGCACCTAGGGCACAACCCGCGCCTGAGCCTGAGCAGTCCCACCCGGCGCGACCCGAGCTCGGATGAAGGCTGTTGGGTAGCAACCCGTTTGACCGCTAGGTAGAGCCCGCGCCAGGCACGACCCCGGCCGCCCAACCACCACCAGCACCCGCACCCGGACCGCCCACCCAGGCCGCCCGGCAACACCCACACGCCCACACCCCACCACAGGACCCATTGACACAAACCCTCATAGGCTGCTCAGGCAGCAAGGCCGGCTGTCGCTTGCGCTCCTCACACCTCGGGCATCGGGCCTGGGTGCGTCGCGCTCTGTCGGATCAGCCGGCAGAGGGGTGCCACGGGCATAGCCGCGCTACACCATGGCGAACGGGGAGATCTCCATGCCGATCTCGAGAGATCCGGCGATTTCCCTGATCTCGTCGTAGTCGAAGACCACGTGGCCGGACAGGACGTCGATGTCGCGGCGCGCACGCTGCACCGGATGGTCGAGGAAGTGCACACTGGCGCCCGACGCCTCGAGCAGCGTGCCGATCACGGCTCTCGACTCGTTCACGATGCGGGCCGCGGCAAGACGTGCCTGGGCCCGCGTACGGACGTCGACCGTCGCGCCGCCAGCCAGGCTCCCCTCGATGGTCGCCGTGGTCTCCGCGAGCAGACCGCGGAGAGCCTGGAGTCGTATTCGGGCGTCGCCCAATCGAATCCGCGCCGCGGGCTTGTCCTTCTGTTTGACCATCTGGTACGCCAGGACGCGTTCGGAGAGCCGTGCCGCGTACAGGTCGGCGACCCGCTCGGCCGTGCCCAGGGCGGGCATGGCGGCCAGCAGGGCAAGGGCGGGGACCATCGGCCAGCGATACGAGTGGTTGTCGTGCAACGCCGCGCCAGGTGTCCTGCCCGCGTAGAGATCTCGAACCCGGACCGTGCGGTGGGCCGGTACGAAGGCGTCCTCGATGACGACATCGTTGGATCCGGTCGCCCGCATGCCGTCGGTGTGCCAGACGTCCTCCACCCGCGCGTCGTCGATCGGCAGGAGCGCCAGGATGGCGTCGGGGCGATCGCCGGTGACGACGGCGCCCACCATCACCCAGTTGGCGGCCATGATGCCGGTCGCCCAGGACCAGCGACCGGACACGGCGAAACCGCCCTCGCGCGGCTCCGCGGTCCCGGTCGGTGCCAGGGGTGCCGGTGCGAGGTACGGACGATCCGCGAACGCTTCTTCCTGCGCCGCCTCGCTGAACAGTGCGGTGATCCAGCCGTGCAGGGTGTAGAAACCCAGCGTCCAGGCGCTCGACGTGCAGCCATGGGCCAGGCGTCGGACATGGTCGAGGATCTCGGGGAAGGGTGCTTCGAGTCCGCCGAACCTGCTGGGGATCAACAGATCCAGAAGACCTGAGTCGGTCGCGTCGCGGATGGTCTCGGCCGGCAGTTGCCGTAGTTCTTCTGCCCGGCCGGCGCGCTCGGCCAGGGCGGCGATGAATTCGTCGGTGATCTGCACCGTTCCGGATGTCGGGGTGTCCACGGATCGGAACGTAACATACAAAAAGGTATGGGATACCCGCTTCGAGCCGGAAAGCGCAGTTAGGGTGAGCGAATGGGGCGAGCGCAGCAGCGAGGTGGCGGCCATCTGTCGGCCGACGACTGGATCGAGCTCGGGTACGCGATCCTGGCCGAGGAGGGGTTCAAGCAGATCAAGATCGACACAGTCTGCAAGCGCATGGGCGTCACCAAGGGCAGTTTCTACTGGCACTTCACCGACATCGCGGCCTACCGCGCGGCGCTGGTCGCACGGTGGGGCGAGTGGAGCGACGAGGAGCACCAGAACTTCGCGGCGCTGGCCGACCTACCCCCACGCGATCGTCTGCTGGGTCTGATCGCCCAGCTCACGAGTCCGCGTCACTGGATGATCGAACGGGCGATGCGGGAATGGGCGCGCTCGGATCCGGATGCCGAGGCGAGCATCCGCACCTCGGATCGTCGTGCGCGAGAAGCGGTGCGCCGGTGTCTCCTCGACCACGGGCTGGATCCGGGGACCGCGTCCGTGCGGGCCAACTGGATCTTCGCGATGGGCATCGGGGCGCTGCACCTGTCCTACTCCGAGGAGGATCGGGCGGCGGCGGGCCGCCACAGCGCGGAACTGGTGGATCTGATGCTCACACCGGCGTGATGTTCAGAGCTTGCGCAGGCGCACCCGGTTGATGGCGTGGTCGACGTCCTTGCGGAGCACCAGCGAGGCGCGCGGGCGGGTGGGCAGGATGTTCTCGATGAGGTTCGGCCGGTTGATCGAGGTCCACAGGTCCCGGGCCGCAGCCGTGGCCTGTTCGTCGGTGAGCGAGGCGTACGCGTGGAAGTGGGAGTCCGGGTTGGCGAACGACGTGGTCCGCATCTGCAGGAAGCGCGAGATGTACCACTCCTCGATGTCCTCGATCTTGGCGTCGACGTAGATCGAGAAGTCGAAGAGATCCGACACCATCAGCGTCGGCCCGGTCTGCAAGACGTTCAAGCCCTCGAGGATGAGGATGTCGGGTTGCCGCACGTAGTGATAGACGTTCGGCACGATGTCGTAGGCGAGGTGTGAATAGACCGGCGCCGCGACCTCACGCGCACCCGACTTCACCTCGGTCACGAAGCGCAGCAGCGCGCGCCGGTCATACGATTCGGGAAAACCCTTGCGGTGCAAGATCCCCCGACGCTGCATCTCTGCTGTCGGCAGCAGGAATCCGTCGGTGGTGATCAGGTCGACCTTCGGGTGCGATTCCCACCGGGCGAGCAACGCCGCGAGCACGCGCGCCGTCGTCGACTTACCGACGGCCACACTGCCCGCGATGCCGATGACGAACGGGACCTGCCGATTGATCTGACGCTCGCCGAGGAAGGTCGAGGTGGCCGCGAACAGTCGTTGGCGCGCAGCGACTTGCAGATGGATCAGACGCGACAGGGGCAGGTAGACGTCGGCGACCTCCTCGAGGTCGATCTGCTCACCGAGGCCCACGAGCTCGGAGAGCTCGGACTCGTTCAGCACGAGGGGCATGGACTCACGCAGTTCACGCCACTGCCGGCGGTCGAGCTCCAGGTACAGACTGGGGTCCCGATCACTGGCATTGCGAGCCATCAGCGCAGCTCCGGGGTAGTGGTGAGCGCGGCTGCCCGGGTCATCATGCGTAACAGCTTAGGGCCCATCGCTCGCCGCGACGCGGTGGGTCCACGCGGCGCCTCCGCTCGCGGTAACGTGCCCGGTATGCCGGCCGACCACGCGACCCCCGACCTCGTCACCGACTACCTGCGGTTGGGGCTGGCGTTCGATCGGCTCGAAGAAGGATTCGTCGACGCGTTCACAGGCGACCCGGCACTGCGTGCCGAGATCGCAAACGGGCCCGCGCCCGATCCGGCGCAGCTGGCCGCACAGGCCCGGGCGTTGCGCGCCGACCTCCCCGGAGATCTGCCCGCCGACCGCGCGGAGTTCATCGGCTCCCATCTGCGGGCGCTCGAGTGCTCGGCCCGCAAATTCGCCGGCGACGAGATCTCCTTCGTCGACGAGGTCAGCGCCTACTTCGACGTCGACATCGCCCTCGCCGACGCCGACCGCTACCGGCAGGCCCACACCGACCTCGCGGAGGCGCTCGGCATCGCCGACGCCACCAGCGACGAACTGCGCGACGCGTACTCCGCACATCGTCGGGCCGACGAGATCCCCGCCGACAAGGTCGACGAGTGCGTTCGGGCGTTCAGCGGTGCCCTCCGCGAACGCGTCCGGGCGCAGTACCCGTTGCCGGACAACGAGATCGTCGACTTCGAGGTCGTCACCGACAAACCGTGGTCGGGGTTCAACTACTACCTCGGCGACTACCGGTCACGGGTCGCGATCAACGCCGACCTCACGCAGTACATGTCGTCGCTCCCGCACCTGATCGCCCACGAGGCCTACCCCGGCCACCACACCGAGCACTGCCGCAAGGAACAACTGCTCGTCGGCGCCGGCCAGCACGAGCAGTCGATCTTCCTCGTCAACACCCCGCAGTGCCTGATGGCCGAGGGGCTCGCCGACCACGCCCTGACCGCGATCATGGGCAAGGAGTGGGGCGTCTGGGCGCAGGAGGTCTACGCCGACCTCGGCCTGCGCTTCGACGCCGACCGGGCGATGCGCATCGGACGCGCGACCTCCGGACTGTTGACCGTCCGCCAGGACGCGGCCCTGATGCTGCACGACCAGCACGCCGATGCCGACACCGTCGCCGACTTCCTCCAGACCTGGTTGCTCGCGCCGCCCGAGCGTGCCCGGCAGATGCTGCGCTTCCTCACCTCACCGCTGTGGCGGGCCTACATCAGCACCTACGTCGAGGGTTACCAACTGCTCGAGAGGTGGCTCGATGCCGCCGACGACCGCGCCGCGGCCTTCGGACGGCTGCTCGACGAACCGCTCATCCCGGCGAGCCTGCGCCGTGAGCTGGTAGCGGGTTAGGGGATCGCGGCGCAGGTCCCTAGACTTGTCGCCATGACCGCGAACTCGTCATCCGTGAACTCGATGTCCCTGGCGGAGCTCGACCCCGACGTCGCCGCCGCCATGAACGGCGAACTCAGCCGTCAGCGGGACACTCTCGAGATGATCGCCTCGGAGAACTTCGTGCCGCGTGCGGTCCTGCAGGCGCAGGGCAGCGTGCTCACCAACAAGTACGCCGAGGGTTACCCGGGACGTCGTTACTACGGCGGCTGCGAATACGTCGACGTGGTCGAGGACATCGCCCGCAACCGCGCCAAGGAACTGTTCGGCGCCGACTTCGCCAACGTCCAGCCGCATTCGGGCGCGCAGGCCAACGCGGCCGTGCTGCAGGCCCTGATGGAGCCGGGGGAGACCATGCTCGGTCTCGACCTCGCCCACGGCGGTCACCTCACGCACGGCATGCGCCTCAACTTCTCCGGCAAGCTCTACGAGAACGCCTTCTACGGCGTGAGCAAGGAAGACTTCCGGATCGACATGGACGAGGTGCGCAAGATCGCCCTCGACGTGAAGCCCAAGGTCATCGTCGCCGGCTGGTCGGCTTACCCGCGCACGCTCGACTTCGAGGCGTTCCGCTCCATCGCCGACGAGGTGGGCGCCCACCTGTGGGTCGACATGGCGCACTTCGCCGGACTCGTCGCCGCCGGCCTGCACCCGTCGCCGGTGCCGCACGCCGATGTCGTCAGCTCGACCGTGCACAAGACCCTCGGCGGACCCCGCTCCGGCATCATCCTGGCCAAGCAGGAATGGGCCAAGAAGCTCAACTCGGCCGTGTTCCCCGGCCAGCAGGGCGGACCGCTCATGCACGCGATCGCCGGCAAGGCCGTCGCACTGAAGATCGCCGGCACCGAGGAGTTCGCCGAGCGTCAGCGCCGCACCCTGTCGGGCGCGAGCATCCTCGCCGAACGCCTCAACGGTGAGGATGTCGCCAAGGCCGGCGTCTCGGTCCTGACCGGCGGCACCGACGTCCACCTCGTGCTCGTCGACCTGCGCAACAGCGACCTCGACGGCCAGCAGGCCGAGGATCTGCTCCACCAGGTCGGGATCACGGTCAACCGCAACGCGGTGCCGTTCGACCCGCGCCCGCCGATGGTCACCTCGGGTCTGCGCATCGGCACCCCCGCGCTGGCCACCCGTGGCTTCGGCGACGAGGAGTTCACCGAGGTCGCCGACATCATCGCGACGGCGCTCGCCGCGGGCTCGTCGGCCGACGTCTCGGCCCTGCGCGGCCGGGTGTCCAAGCTCGCCCTCGACTTCCCGCTCTACGAGGGGCTCGAGGAGTGGGGACTGATGAGCCGCATCTGAGCCGCGGCCGGCCGCTCGGATGTGACCTGAATTGCCCCGCGCCGAGCGGCGTCCGTATCCTTGCAGCGATGAACGCACTCACTGAAGACGACCTGATCATCGCGCTCGAGAAGGCTCTTCCCGAGATCGCGGAAGACCACCAGTCGGCCGCCACTCCGTGGAACCCGCACGACTGGGTGCCGTGGGACGAGGGACGCAACTTCGCCTTCCTCGGCGGCGCCGACTTCGACCCGTCGCAGGCGACGCTGTCCGACGAGGCGCGTGCCGGTCTGCTGGCGCTGCTCCTCACCAAGGACAACCTGCCGTCGTACCACCGTGTGCTCGCGAAGCACTTCCCGGCCTTCTCCGAGTGGCGTCAGCTCATCGGTGTATGGACCGCGGAGGACAACCGGCACTCGATCGTCCTGCGCGACTACCTCGTCGTGCGTCGCGCGATCGATCCGGTGGACGCCGAGAACCGTCGACTCGTCCACGTCACCAAGGGCTACCGGCAGACCCCCGAGCAGGTCGACCAGCTCGGCCCGCTCGACGTGCTCGCGCTGATGGCCGTCCACGAGAACCAGTGCGTCAGCTTCATCAAGCGACTCGGTGCGATCGCCGCCGACGACGTCCTGGAACAGATCCTGACCAAGATCGCCGCCGACGACCAGCAGCAGGCGAACACCTTCGGTGCGTTCCTCAATGCCGGCATCATCGCCGACCAGGACGCCACGGTCATCGCGATCGACTCGGCCCTGGCGCTGGGCCGGGCCGAGGCCATCGGCCACGACATCGACGACTTCGATGCCGAGCGGGCTCTCCTGGCCGATTACGAGAACTCCGACACCTGGCGCGAGATCGCCGCGACCCTCGCCGACGCGGTCAAGCTCGACTCCATCGAGGGTCTGGGCGAAGAGGCCGAGGCCGCGCGTCAGCGCATCCTCTCCCGCGCCCGCGGTTAGAACACCGCCACCCCGTAAGACGCGCGCACGGCGCCATCAGGACGACGAACATCCTGGTGGCGCCGTTTGCGTCCCTGGGTCAGACGATACTGCGGTTAACGCGAAATTCACGCCGACACACCTGATTCCGGCGCGCCGCCCGCGGAGTCTGCGCGTACGTTGACGGTACGGATCGCGGGGAAGCGGTTCGTCCGGGAGGTTCGATTCGTGTATTGCAACAGCAGCGCGAGAGGGCCGGCCCCGGTCCTCGTCCACCTCGGCTGACGCCGAGGGCAACGGACTTCGACCGGCCGGTCACCTGAGAACTGGTTTGTGCGGGCGCCGCATGAACGTAGGAGCCCGACGTGACCACACGCACCTACGTCCTCGACACTTCCGTGCTGCTGTCCGACCCCTGGGCGGTCATGCGCTTCGCGGAGCACTCAGTGGTGTTGCCACTGGTGGTCATCAGCGAACTCGAGGGCAAACGTCACCATCACGAGCTCGGCTGGTTCGCGCGTGAGGCGTTGCGCATGCTCGACGACCTGCGGCTCGCGCACGGTCGGCTCGACCTTCCGATCGAGATCGGTGAGGAGGGCGGCACCCTCCAGGTGGAGCTCAACCACACCGATCCGTCCGTCCTGCCGGCCGGTTTCCGCACCGACAGCAACGATTCCCGGATTCTGGCCTGTGCGCTGAACCTGCGTGCCGAGGGCAAGGACGTGACCCTGGTGTCCAAGGACACCCCGCTGCGTGTGAAGGCCGGTGCGGTCGGTTTGGCCGCCGACGAGTACCACGCGCAGGACGTGGTGGTGTCCGGGTGGTCGGGGATGACCGAGCTCGATGTCGAGACGTCGATGATCGACGCACTGTTCGCCGACGGTGTCATCGACCTGGACGAGGCCAGGGAGCTGCCGTGTCACACCGGCATCCGCCTGCTCAGTCCGTCGTCGAGCGCCCTCGGTCGCGTCAACGCGGAGAAGCGCGTGCAGCTGGTGCGGGGGGACCGCGAGGCCTTCGGCCTGCACGGGCGTTCCGCGGAACAGCGGGTCGCTCTCGACCTGCTGCTCGACGACAGCGTCGGCATCGTCTCGCTGGGCGGCAAGGCGGGCACCGGTAAGTCGGCGCTGGCTCTGTGTGCGGGTCTCGAGGCGGTTCTGGAACGCCGGACCCAGCGCAAGGTCGTCGTGTTCCGGCCGCTGTACGCGGTCGGGGGTCAGCAGCTCGGCTACCTCCCCGGGGGCGAGGCCGAGAAGATGGGCCCGTGGGCACAAGCGGTGTTCGACACCCTCGAGGGGCTCGCCTCGCCGGAGGTCATCGAGGAGGTGCTGAGCCGCGGGATGCTCGAGGTGTTGCCGCTGACGCACATCCGTGGCCGGTCGCTGCACGACTCGTTCGTGATCGTCGACGAGGCGCAGTCGCTGGAACGCAACGTCCTGCTGACGGTGCTGTCGCGCCTCGGTTCGGGATCTCGTGTGGTGCTCACCCACGACGTCGCACAGCGCGACAACCTCCGCGTCGGCCGGCACGACGGTGTCGCCGCGGTCATCGAGAAGTTGAAGGGGCATCCGCTCTTCGCACACATCACGCTCACCCGCAGTGAGCGGTCGCCGATCGCGGCGTTGGTGACGGAGATGCTGGAGGAGTTCGGGCCTTCCGCGCCGGGAGCGTAGTGAGCGGGCGGGGTGTGACCGCGCCGGGAGCGTAACGGGCGGGCGTTTGGAGGGGAAGGCCGCGACGATTCGCTGAGGGGAGCGAACCGTCGCGGCCTTCCGTCACTGGGGCCCGCCGAGATTGTCGCTGTCGCAACGATTCCCGCGATGGTGGGCCCGACTCGGGGGAGGGGTCAGGCCGCGCTGCCGCCGAGGTCGCTGAGTGCGTTGAGGAGCTCGACGAATGCGGTGAGGGCTTCGATGTTCTCCAGGGAACCCAATTTCTCTCCTTTGTCGGTGAATTTCCGTCCGGCGAGGTCGCTGTGCGATCAACGCCGTTGCCGACGCTAACGATTATATTTAGTTCCCGCAAAGAAAAGGCCGACGAATTCTGCATGGCCTCGACGGGATGACTTCTTTCCGGCGCTTTGTCCTGCACGTCGAATAATGGATCATTTCCGATTTTCCATCGGCAATCGACCGCCGAGTCGACACCCGGTGGTTGATCCGGCGATCGAGGGCGGCCGAATCCGCCGGGGTGCTTGATCCGATCCTCACTGCACCGTGACCATCACGTGACTCATGGGGTCTTGCGCGCTGTCACACTGTTGTGGTGCTGAAGTTACTGATGAGGCGAATGAGACTGCTGGGACTATTGGTGATTGCGGTGTTGGCCGCGTGCGCCGGTGGTGCGGGTCAGGCTCTCGCCGATCCGGAAACGACGACACCGATCACGCCGACGACACCGACCACGCCGGGCGGCCCGTCGCTGCCGGGAATGGGCGAGGGCCTCGGTATCCCGATGCTCGACGAGGTGCTCAACCAACTGTCCGGCGGCAGCGGTTCCGACGAGGCGCCCGGTGGCCTCGAGGGGTCCGGGGGCCCGACCAGCCAGATGATCGTCGTGACCGCCCCCAAGGCGTCGGACACGACCGCCACACTCACCGCCTTCGAGAAGGGAGCCGACGGCAGCTGGAAGCCGGTCCCCGGCCTCGGCCCGGCCAAGGCATACCTCGGCTCCCTGGGGATGGGCGAACCGCAGGACAACGTGCCGCGTACCCCGGAGGGGACGTTCCCGCTCGACCAGGCCTTCGGTCGTCAGGAGAATCCGGGCACCAAGATGCCCTACCTCAAGGTCGACACCCAGGACTGGTGGGATTCCGATCCCAAGTCGCCGACCTACAACACCCACGTACGTCAGCCCCAGAGTCCCGGTGGTGACAGTGAGAACCTGTACAACTCGGGTCCGGTCTACGACTACGCCGTCAACATCGCGCACAACCCGGAGCGCACCCCCGGCAAGGCGACGGCGATGTTCCTGCATGTGACCAACGACCAGCCGACGCTGGGCTGCGTCGCCGTCGAGCGTGAACTGATGAAGAAGATCCTCGTCTGGCTCGACCCCGCGAAGAGCCCGAAGATCACGATCGGCGTGAACAAGGGTGCGCCGACCGGCGAGGCGCCCGGAGCAACCCCTCAGACAACTCCGGGTGCCACGCCGTCGACTCCCGACGTGCCGGCCTCCGACATGCTGACCGGCCTGCTCTCGCAACTGGTCGGTGCGATTCCCGCCCTGTTCGGGCAGTTCACGGGTCGCTGATCTCGGAGCGTGCGTGCCGGCAGGCGGGGCAGAAGGTCTCCTCCACCCCGACGTGCCAGCCGTTGACCCTGGCCCAGCGATCCCGTTCGGGTTCGGCCAGTGGTCGTCGTGGGACGAAGCTGCGTCCGCAGCTGTCGCAGTACCGGTCGGCCGAACCCTCGGTTTCGGCGAACAACGGGGAAATGACTGTCATGGGTGGACCTCTGGTGCTGGCTGTGTCGAGTCGGTCCTGTCGGTTCGTCGACGGACTCGGACGATCGACCACCTCAGTTTCACCGGATGTGATGTAGGTCTCATAGGGCCGAATGGCACATGGTTCGGCGGATCGGGGCGCAGGTCAGCGGTCGTGGGGTACGACCATCACCGGGCCACGGGCCGACCGCAGGACCGAGAGGCTCGTCGAACCCAGTCGCATGGCCGCGAAACCGCCGCGACCGCGCGCACCCACGACTAGCAATTGCGCGGCCTGAGCGTGGTCGAGCAGGGCGCGGGCGGGTCGGTCTCTGGTCACGGCGTGGCGGACGGTGACGCGCGGGTACCGGCGTCGCACCTCGTCGAGTTCGGCCTCGAGCCAGGCGTCGGCGCGGCTGCGATGGCTCGGCCACTCGGACATCGTGCACGGCACGGCCATGTCGGCGACATCGGTGTCGCACCAGGCGTGGACGACCGTGACCGGGACGCCGCGTAGGTCGGCCGCTGCGAACGCGGCGTCGACGGCGGCTCGCCCGCCCGGGGAGCCGTCGGTGCCGACCACGATCCCCGCCTGGGACCAGTGGGACGTGGAGTCGCGGACGACCGTCAGCGGACACCTGCAGTGCTCGGCGAGTGCGGTGGTGACCGTCCCGAGCGCGACGCGATGACCGGCCATGTGCCCCCGGTTGCCGACGACGAGGAGACGGGCTCGATCGGATGCCTCGAGCAGGGCGGTGACCGGCGGTGAGTCGACGACCTGGGTCGTGATCTTCAGCGGGTCGGGCGAGTCGCCCGAGTCCTCGGCCGCGCGGCGGGCCTCGGCGAGGGCGCGTTCGCATCGGGCGCGCAGGGGTTCGAGGACGCGTGGATCGTCCGCCGCGAGATTCGCCGAGGCGATCAGCTCGAGCTCCGACCGGTGGAGAGCGGCGTCGCGCGCGGCCCAGCGGGCGGCGGCGCGGGCGGTGGCGGACCCGTCGACGCCGACGACGACAGGTCCGTTGGTGAATCCGGATGCGGTCACACGGCAGTCCCCCTGGAGGTCCACACACCGCGTGCCGGGGTGCCCGGCATCGCTTGTGTATCCAGTACATGCCCCCGGTGAGGGTCGAGTCACCGGGTAAAGAGTCCCGTTGGATGGGGACCAATGACACGTGTCGTGCTCTAACCCGCAGGATATGGTACGCGAATCGCTCGCGAGCCTCGACTCAGTGCGCGTGACCCCGTCGCGCCGCTTTGGTGGCGTACACCGCCGCCTGCGTACGGCGCTCCATGCCGAGTTTGCCCAGCAGCCGGGACACGTAGTTCTTCACGGTCTTCTCCGCGAGATGCATCCGGGCGGCGATCTGCCGATTGGTCAGGCCCTCGCCGAGGAGGGCGAGCAGGGTGCTCTCCTGCTCGCTCAATCCGTCGCCGGGCTTTTCCTCTTTCTCGCGTTGGGTGCGCAACCGGTCCATCAGGGCTGCGGCCGCGCGGTTGTCGAGCAACGACCGTCCGGCGCCGACATCGGTGATGGCGCGGGCGAGTTCCATGCCGGTGATGTCCTTGATGACGTACCCGCTGGCGCCGGCGAGGATCGCGTCCATCATGGCCTCGTCGTCGGTCATCGAGGTCAGGATCAGGCAGCGCAACCCGTCGACTCGGCTGAGCAAGTCGCGGCACAGTTCGATCCCGTTGCCGTCGGGTAGGCGGACGTCGAGGACCGCGACGTCCGGTTGCACGGTCGGTATGCGGGCGAGGGCCTGCGCGCAGGTCGCGGCCTCGCCGACGACCCGGACGTTGTCATCGTGGTCCAGGAGTTCGACGAGACCCCGCCGGACGATCTCGTGGTCATCGACGAGGAAAACCGAGAACATCGGCCACACCTCCCTCCGGCGCAGGTGCCGTGAGACGAATTGTAGGTCGACCCCCGACGTGTTTCACCCAGATTGCCCGGACTGGCGGATTTCCACCTATACCCGAAATGTCCGATTCAACGGGGAAAACGAGGTCACGGAAATCCGAATTGCTTTGCGGGGAGGATGATTCGAGGGCTTTCAGACTATCTGGCGAGAATTGGTCAACCCAATACTTAACGAAGCGGAGGGTATATCATTCGAAATATGGTCCGCGAATCCCGGGAACGCGGTGTGGGGTCTTTTGAGGTGCAGAATGAGTTGTCGCAGATGCGATTACGTGAGCTCCTCGATGAGGTCCGCGACCGGATAACGCAGATCGCCGATGTTCGTGACCGCATCGACGGTCTGCTCGAGGCCATGCTGATGGTCAGTTCCGATCTCGATCTGGAAACCACGCTCGAGGCCATCGTGTCTGCGGGCACACGATTGGTCGACGCCGAGTACGGGGCGGTCGGCGTCCTCGGCAGCGGACACGACCTGTCGGCCTTTCTGGCGCAGGGCATCGGCGAGGACGTCCGCGCCGAGATAGGGCACCTGCCGACAGGCCGCGGCGTGCTGGGGCAGCTCATCGACGCCCCCCGGGTGTTACGGCTCACCGACCTGTCCGAGCATCCCGCGTCGGTGGGATTCCCGCCGAACCACCCGCCGATGACGAGCTTCCTGGGCGCCCCGATCCGGGTGCGCGACGAGATCTTCGGAAACCTGTACCTCACGGAGAAGAAGAACGGTGCCCTGTTCACCGAGGACGACGAACTCGTCATCCAGGCACTGGCGTCGGCGGCAGGTATCGCGATCGAGAACGCCCGGCTGTACGAACAGGCGCAGACCCAGCTCGCCTGGATCGAGGCGAATCGCGACGTGATCGCGGAGCTGTTGACCGGGGCCGATCAGCAGGACGTCCTCGAATCGATCGCCCGCAAGGTCCTCACGCTGGCCGACGCCGACCTGGTCTGCATCGCTGAACCCCACGACCACGAGGTGCCGCCGGAATCGGTCGACGAACTCGTCGTCACGGTCGCCGAAGGGGTCGACGCCGAGTTCTTCCGCGGACGATCCGTGCCCATCAAGGGGTCGACCTCGGGTGACGCCTTCGTCCGACGGAGGCCGGTGCTCCGCGAGCAGCTCGAATACGACATCTCCGGGGATTCGTCCAGTCGCGGCGGCCCGGTGATGGTGGCGCCGCTGCGGACGGCGGAATCGACCCGCGGCGTGCTGATCGCGGTGCGGTCCAAGGGTCGCGACGGGTTCGCGGAGGACCTGCTGAGCTTGAGCGCGAACTTCGCCGACCAGGGGGCCCTGGCGCTGCAATTGGCCGGCGCGACCATCCAGGCTCACGAGTTGCGGGTCCTGGAGGACCGAGAACGGATCGCACGCGATCTGCACGACCATGTGATCCAGCGGATCTTCGCCGAGGGACTCACCCTGCAGGCGACGCTGCAACGCACCCAGTCACCCGAGATCAGGGCGCGGCTGACCCGGTCCATCAACAACCTGCAGGACATCGTGCAGGACGTGCGGACGACGATCTTCGACCTGCAGGCAGACGATACCGAGACGACCCGACTCCGCCAGAGGGTGCAGGAGGCGATCGACGAGCAGGTCGACGACCTGCCTCTCCAGACCCATGTGCGGATGGCGGGCCCGCTGTCGATCGTCTCGCCGCGCCTCTCCGACCAGGTGGTCGCGGTGGTGCGCGAGGCCCTGAGCAACGCGGTCCGATACGCGGACGCGACGACGGTGACGGTGGCGATCTCGGTCGGCGATGAGCTGGCCGTGGAGGTCACCGACGACGGCATCGGTCTCCCCGAGGACGTGACGCCCAGCGGGCTGAAGAACCTACGAGACCGCGCGGAACGTCTGGGCGGGACCTTCGCGTTGAGCACGCCCGCCTCGGGCCGGGGACTGTCCGTGCGGTGGTCGGTGCCGCTCTAGCGGGACGCCGCGTCGAGATGGGACAGGTTCACCGACCGGTGTCGGGTTCGGCCGGCAGTCGCCAGGCCGAGGTCTGCTCGGTCACCCATGCCACGGCCTGCACTCCCGACAGGAGGCCGAAAAGCACGATGAGCCAGATGGACAGCCCGATGAGGGCGCAGACCGCGAAGGCTGCGAGGAATACGACGAGTACACCGGTGAGCGTGATGACCGGTCACCTCCCGACTTTCTCGGAGGGACTCTCCCGGGTGGTGCGAGAGACTGACCCCCACACCTTCTCGTGTCGAGAGCGTGTCCGGGAGGGGCCGAAGGTCACAAATCGACGGGGCCAACGTCGGGACCTCTCCGGTGTCGCGGCCGGTCAGCGAGTCCGTTTGAGCTCGAACCCGGCGACCCGCACGCCGTCGGCGCCGTCTCGAGGTGCGGTCGCCCGGTCGATCTGGGCGCGGGCCTGATCGAGGACGGGCGTGTCCGGGTCGAGGACCGACAGGTAGCGATCGTGCGCGGCGAGGGAGCGGACGGCCACCTCGAACTGTGCGTCGACGTCGACCGCGTGAGTGGCGGCGGGCCCGTTCTCGAACAGCCATGCCGGAACCTCGCCGGAACCCGACCGGGACAAGGCGTCATAGGCCTCGAGTACTGCGGCGGCGAACTCCATGTGGTCGCGTTGGTTCGGCTGGCCCGGCGCCCACTCAGGCCCGCCGTAGAGCGACAGGATGACCTGTGGCGCAATGCGTTCGACGGTTTCGGTGATCTTCGCGCGCAGTTCGGGGGTGTTGCGGATGTCGCTGTCTGGGAAGCCCCAGAACTCCACCTCGTCGACGCCGACGATCTTCGCCGAGGCGCGCTGTTCGGCCTCTCGGAGGGGACCGCACTCGGCCGGGGTCATGCCCTCGATCCCGCGTTCGCCGCTGGAGGCGAGCGCGTAGACGACACGCCTGCCCTCGCCGGTCCACCGCGCGACCGCGGCGGCCATGCCGTACTCCGGGTCGTCGGGATGGGCGACGAGGACGAGTGCTGTCTGCCAGTCCGTGGGGAAGGGCTCCAGTGAGGTCATGACCAGACGGTACTCAGCGTTCGCGGTCGAGGTTGGCCATCTTGAGCACATCGAGACGCGCGTCGAGCTCGTCCTCACTGAGCTTGTCGCCCACGAGGCCGCGATCGATGACCGTCTGCCGGATCGTCTTGCCCTCCTTGAGGGCCTGCTTGGCGACGGAGGCGGCCTCTTCATAACCGATCGCGCTGTTGAGCGGCGTGACGATCGACGGGGAGCTCTCGGCGAGGGTCCGCAGACGGTCGACGTTGGCCTGCAGGCCGGAGATGCAGCGGTCGGCGAACAGACGGGACACGTTGGCCAGCAACTTGAGTGACTCGAGCACGTTGCGGGCCATCATCGGGATGTAGACGTTGAGCTCGAAGGCGCCGTTGCCGCCGCCCCACGTGACCGCCGCATCGTTGCCGACGACCTGCGCGGCGACCTGCGTGACCGCTTCGGGCAGAACGGGATTGACCTTGCCCGGCATGATCGAGCTGCCCGGCTGGAGGTCGGGGAGCAGGATCTCGCCCAGGCCGGTCAGCGGTCCCGAACCCATCCACCGGACGTCGTTGGCGATCTTGGTGAGCGACACCGCGATCGTCTTCAGCTGCCCGGACAGTTCGACGAGGCCGTCGCGTGCGGCCTGCGCCTCGAAGTTGTCCTTGGCGAGGGAGAGTTCGTCGACGCCGGTGCGGCGCACCAGTTCGGCGACCACCTTGGTGCCGAACCCGTCGGGGGCGTTGAGCCCGGTGCCCACCGCGGTGCCGCCGATCGGCAGCTCGCCGACCCGCGGCAGGGTCGCGGTGACCCGCTCGATGCCCGCCTCGACCTGCCGTGCATACCCCGCGAATTCCTGGCCGAGGGTCACCGGCACCGCGTCCATCAGGTGCGTACGGCCGCTCTTGACGACCTCACGCCACTCGGTTGCCTTGTCCGCCAAGGCTTCCCGGAGATGGTCGAGAGCCGGGACCAGATCGGTGACGACTGCCTCCGTCGCCGCGACATGGGTGGCGGTGGGGAAGGTGTCGTTCGACGACTGCGACATGTTGACGTGGTCGTTGGGATGCACGTCGATGCCGTTGGCCTTGGCGATCGAGGCGATGACCTCGTTGGTGTTCATGTTCGAACTCGTGCCCGACCCGGTCTGGAAGACGTCGATCGGGAACTGGTCGTCGTGCTTGCCGTCGGCGATCTCGGTGGCCGCCGCGATGATCGCGTCGGCCCGCTCGGCGTCGAGGAGCCCCAGTTCCTTGTTGACCGTGGCACAGGCCGCCTTCAGCAGGCCCATCGCGCGGATCTGCGTCCGTTCCAGCGGGCGGTGGCTGATGGGGAAGTTCTCCACCGCTCGCTGGGTCTGGGCGCGCCACAGAGCATCGATGGGGACCTGCACCTCGCCCATCGTGTCGTGCTCGGTGCGGTATTCCTGCTTGCCCTGTGCCTGGGTCATAGGTGTACTACTCCTTCGATCGGATCCTTATGCCGCTCAGCGGGACGTTGACGGCCCCACTCGGGTCGGTGAAAAAGTCGTTGCCCTTGTCGTCAACAACGATGAAGGCCGGGAAATTCTCGACCTCGATCTTCCACACCGCTTCCATACCCAATTCGGGGTACTCGATAATCTCCTGGCTCTTGATGCAGTCGAGCGCGAGGCGGGCTGCCGGGCCGCCGATCGAGCCCAGGTAGAAGCCGCCGTGAGAGTTGCAGGCCTCGGTGACCTGCTTGGACCGGTTGCCCTTCGCGAGCATGACCATCGAGCCGCCCGCGGCCTGGAACTGCTCGACGTAGGAGTCCATGCGGCCCGCGGTGGTGGGACCGAACGAACCCGACGCCATGCCCTCCGGGGTCTTGGCCGGGCCGGCGTAATAGACCGGGTGATCGCGCAGGTAATCGGGCATCGGCTCGCCGGCGTCGAGGCGTTCCTTGATCTTGGCGTGCGCGATGTCGCGGGCCACCACCAACGGGCCGGTCAGCGACAGGCGAGTCTTCACGGGGTACTGCGACAGTTGGGCCAGGATCTCCGACATCGGGCGGTTGAGATCGACCTCGACCACCTCGCCGCCCGAGATGTCCTCGGCCACGCCGGCAGCCGGCATGTACTTGGCCGGGTCGGTCTCGAGCTGCTCGAGGAACACGCCGTCGGCGGTGATCTTGCCGAGGGCCTGGCGGTCGGCCGAGCACGACACCGCGATGGCCACCGGGCACGACGCGCCGTGACGCGGCAGACGGACGACGCGGACGTCGTGGCAGAAGTACTTGCCGCCGAACTGGGCGCCGATGCCGAAGGACTGGGTCAGCTTGAAGACCTCGTCCTCGAGTTCGAGGTCGCGGAAACCGTGGGCCGACATCGAACCCTGCGTCGGGAGGTTGTCGAGGTAGTGCGCCGAGGCGTACTTGGCGGTCTTCAGGGCGAACTCGGCCGAGGTGCCACCGATCACGACGGCGAGGTGGTACGGCGGGCACGCCGCGGTACCCAGCGAGCGGATCTTCTCGTCGAGGAACTTGAGGATCGACTTCGGGTTCAGGATGGCCTTGGTCTCCTGGAACAGGAAGGACTTGTTGGCCGAACCGCCGCCCTTGGCCATGAACAGGAACTTGTACTCCGGCCCCTTGGGCCCCTGCTCGGTGGCGTAGATCTCCACCTGGGCAGGCAGGTTGGAGCCGGTGTTCTTCTCCTCGTACGTCGTCAGCGGCGCCAGTTGCGAGTAGCGCAGGTTGAGCTGGGTGTAGGCGTCGTAGACACCCTTCGAGATCGCCTCGGCGTCGTCGGTGCCGGTCAGCACGCCCTCGCTCTTCTTGCCCATCACGATCGCGGTGCCGGTGTCCTGGCACATCGGCAGCACGCCGCCGGCGGAGATGTTGACGTTCTTGAGCAGGTCGAGTGCGACGAAGCGGTCGTTGCCCGACGCCTCGGGGTCGTCGATGATCTTGCGGAGCTGCGCGAGGTGGGCGGGGCGCAGGTAGTGGCTGATGTCGTGCATCGCCTCCGCGGTGAGTTTGCGGATCGCCTCCGGCTCCACCTTGAGGAAGGTCTGTCCGCCGGCTTCGAACGTCGAGACGCCCTCGGTGGTGATCAGTCGGTACGGGGTCTCGTCGGCGCCGATGGGGAGCAGATCAGAGTAGAGAAACTCGGGGGCTGAGGCAGGTTTACTCACGCACCGGATCGTATCGCCCCAGTAGAACGGCCCCACGCCAGAGGTGACCGGACTCGTGAGGTGCATCACGGTCATGGTCCCGGCGTGGGGCCGCGCTGCTCGGGTGGATCAGAGGTCGATGTTGGCGTACTCGCGGAGCTTGGCCGGCTTGTGGACGGCCTCGATGCGGCGGACGGTGCCGGACTTCGAGCGCATCACCAGCGAACGGGTCGTCGCGCCGTTGGGGCGGTAGGTGACGCCGCGCAGCATGTCGCCGTTGGTGACGCCGGTCGCGCAGAAGAAGGCGTTCTCGCCGCTGACCAGGATGTCGTTGGTGAGGACCCGGTCGAGGTCGTGACCGGCGTCGAGCGCCTTCTGACGCTCTTCCTCGTTGCGGGGCCACAGCTTGCCCTGGATCTCGCCGCCCATGCACTTCATCGCGACGGCGGTGATGATGCCCTCGGGGGTGCCACCGACACCCATCAGCATGTCGACGGTCGAGTAGTCGTCGGCGGCCGCCACGGCGCCGGCGACGTCGCCGTCGGAGATGAGGCGGATCTTGGCGCCGGCTTTGCGGATGTCGGCGATGAGGTCGGCGTGACGGGGCCGGTCGAGGACGATGACGGTCAGGTCGGCGACGTCGATGCCCTTGGCCTTGGCGACCGAGTTGATGTTCCACTCGACCGACTCGTTGATGTTGATGGCGCCCTTGGCATCGGGGCCGACGGCGATCTTGTCCATGTAGAACACGGCCGACGGGTCGTACATGGTGCCGCGCTCGCTGACCGCGATCACAGAGATCGAGTTGGGGCGGCCCTCGGCCATCAGGGTGGTGCCGTCGATGGGGTCGACCGCGACGTCGCAGTCGGGTCCTTGCCCGTTGCCGACCTCTTCGCCGTTGTACAGCATCGGGGCTTCGTCCTTCTCGCCCTCGCCGATGACGACGACGCCGCGCATCGACACCGTGGAGAGGAGCTGACGCATCGCGTCGACCGCCGCGCCGTCGCCGCCGTTCTTGTCGCCGCGACCAACCCAGCGTCCGGCAGCGAGTGCAGCCGACTCGGTCACGCGGACCAGTTCCATCGCGAGGTTGCGATCGGGTGCTTGGTGGCTGCTGGCTGTCATCGTCTTCGGCTCCTCAGGTGTGGCCCGGAACCCGGTGGGTCGCAGCCCGTGGGATCCGTGGGTGTGGCGGTGATCTCAGGGACCATCCTTGCATGTCACACCGGCCGTTCGGTGACTGACCCTGGTGGTGGGATACTCGCCCTCATGGCAGACAAACCGCGCATTCTCATCAACGGCAAGGACATGTTCTGGTCGTTGGTGCCGCTGCTCGCGCTGATTGCGTTGGTGGCGATCGCGTCGGGGAATTGCTCGGTCGGACTGAATCAGGACCCGGCGGACAGCAAGGTGCCCGCGTTCGACGTGGTCACCGCATTGGACGCCGACGCCCGACAGATGCCGTTCCCGATCCGCCGCCCGCCGACCCCGGAGGGATGGAAGCCGAACTCCGGCTCGTCGGACGCGATCGAGGGGCATCGGGTCAGCACCGTCGGCTGGCTCAGCGCGAGCGGCGCCTACGTGCAGCTGAGTCAGACCGACGCGTCGGAGGACCTGCTGGTCCCGTACCTCGGTGGCGGCGAGACGAAGTACGGCGACATCGGCGCGACCGGTACCCGCGAGGCGGGCGGCCGGCAGTGGGTGACCTACGAGACCGCCGAGGGCAAGAAGTTCTGGATCACCGACTTCGGCAACGTGCGTGTGGGTGTGCTGTCGCGCGGACCCGACGCCGACATCGAGACGATCGCGGCGTCGGTGGCGAGGCAGCAGCCGCTCGACGCCTGAACGCTGGAAAGGGCCCTCGGGAAGCGGCTAGTCGTCGTCCTCGTCGGCCGAGTTCTTCTGCGCGATCACGGTCTCGATGCGTTCGCGCGCTCCGCGGAGGTGTTCCTCGCAGCGCGTCGCGAGTGCCTCGCCTCGCTCCCACAGGGCCAGCGAGGTGTCGAGATCGAGGCCGCCGTGCTCGAGCGTGCTGACGATGTCGGCGAGCTCGTCGCGCGCCTCCTCGTAGCCGAGTTCGGCAACCGGCGTGTACTCCTCGCCGGTGTCGTCACTGTCGGTGCTCACGAATCTCCTTCGTCCTCAGGGGAAGTGGTGGGTGCCTCGGTCGCGGTGACGGTGGCGCGCGCCGCGCCGTCGGCGACCCGGATACGTAGTTCGGCCCCCACGGGCAGGTCGTCGAGTGTGTTCACGACGTGGGTCACGTCGGTGTCGGTGCGTTGCACCACGGCGTAACCGCGCGCAAGGGTCTGGGCCGGGCCCAGCGTCGACAGCCGGGCCGCGAGATGCTCGTGACGGCGGTCCTCGGTGTCGACGTGGCGCCGGACGTCGCGCCGCAGCGCGCGCACCAGCTCGGCCACGTTCGCGGACTCCTGGTCGACGATCACACCGGGCCGGGCGAGGACCGGGCGTCGTCGCAGTCCTTCGATGACCCCGGTCTCGCGACGGACCCAGTTGCGCAATGCCTGTGCACTGCGCCGGCGGAGGTCGTCGATCCCGGCGAGTTCGGCCTCGACGTCGGGCACCACCCGTTTGGCGGCGTCGGTCGGGGTCGCCGCGCGCAGATCGGCGACGAGGTCGAGCAGCGGGTTGTCGGGCTCGTGACCGATGGCGCTGACCACCGGTGTGCGACAACGGGACACCGCGCGCAACAACGCCTCGTCGGAGAACGGCAGCAGATCCTCGACGCTGCCTCCGCCGCGGGCGATGATGATCACCTCGATGTCGGGATGCGCGTCGAGGTCGGCGAGGTGGGTGAGGATGCGTGCCACCGCCGTGGGGCCCTGGACGGGGGCCTCTCGGACGTCGAAGCGGACCGCCGACCACCGATCGGTCGCGACGCTGACGACGTCGCGCTGCGCGGCGCTGGCCCGCCCGCTGATCAGCCCGATCGAGCGCGGCAGGAACGGCAGCGGACGTTTCAGCCGGGGGTCGAACAGTCCCTCGGCGGCGAGCAACTGCCGGAGGCGTTCGATCCGCAGCAGCAGTTCGCCGACGCCGACGGGCCGGATGTCGCTGACCCGCAGCGACACCGTGCCCCGGCCGGTGAAGTAGCTCGGCCGGCCCAGGACGACGACCTGACTGCCGTCGGTCAGCGGAACCTCGGTGCGCGCCAACAGATCCGGGCTACACGTCACCGAGATGGAGATGTCGGCGGCCGGGTCCCGCAGGGTGAGGAACGCCGTGCGGGTACCGGGGCGCCGGTTGATCTGGGTGACCTGACCCTCCACCCAGATCTGACCCAACCGGTGAATCCAGTCGGCGATCTTGGTGTTGACCGTGCGTACCGGCCACGGATTCTCGGCCGAGTTCGGCGAGGTCCCGCTCACGCCTCGGTGGAGCGCTTGTTCTGCGAGGCGATCCGGTTCTCGAGCATCGTCACGAACGGTGCGCGGCCACGGTTGGCCTTCTCGTAGTCGACGAGGGTCTCGAGGTCCTCGGTGCCGACCGTCCGCAGACGCGCGCGCAGCTGTGCCAGCGTCAGCGTGTCGTAGTCGATGAGGACGACGATCTCGGGTGTGGCCCCGTTCTTCGGCTTGGCCTTGGGTGCCGTCGGCTTCTTCTCCGCGGCGTCCACGACCTCCTCGGGTGCGGAGCTGTACAGCGCGAAGCGGCCGGCGTCGGCGCGCGGCGGCGCGGCCAGGTCGGCGTCGGAGGCCTCCGCGTCGACCTCCGTGGCCCCGCTTGTCGCGGTCGACTTGGTGGCCCCGCTCGTCTTCGTGGCGTTGGTCACCGTCGCGGTCGTGGTGGACTTCACGGCCTCGCCGGGCTGGTCACCAGGATCGTTGCCGGCGGCGGCTGCTTCGACCTCGTCGACGATGCTGGTGGGCTTCTCGATCGGTACGTCACCGGCGTGGGCGTCGTAGCCGGGTTCCGGGGTCTCGTCGTCCTCGTCGAAGCGGGCCCATTCGGGCTGCTCGCTGGGCTTGTCGAAGAGCATCCCCAGGGCGGCGTCGCCCTTGATGGCGAGTTCGGCGATGTTCTGCTGCGCCCGCATGCCTGCCTGCAGGGTCTGGCTGACCGCTGTCATCGGGAGGGTGACGAGCAGCGCGGGAAGCTTGCGCGTCTCCTCGAGGGCGGTGACGATCAGACCTGCGGCGATACGGGCCGGGTAGGGTGCGCGATCCATGCCAACACTCTGCCATCAATGGGCACCCGTCTGTAACCCGTACCCTGGGAGACATGTCTGAGACGAAGCGTGTCCTGCTCGCCGAACCCCGCGGTTACTGCGCGGGTGTCGACCGCGCGGTGGAGACGGTCGAGCGCGCCCTCGACAAGCACGGCGCTCCCGTCTACGTCCGCAAGGAGATCGTGCACAACCGGCACGTGGTCGAGACCCTGGCCGATCGCGGCGCGATCTTCGTGGGGGAGACCGACGAGGTGCCCGAGGGCGCGATCGTCGTGTTCTCCGCCCACGGTGTGTCGCCGCAGGTCCACGCGTCCGCCGCGGAACGGAAGCTGCGGACCATCGACGCGACCTGCCCGCTGGTCACGAAGGTGCACCAGGAGGCCAAGCGGTTCGCACGGGACGACTACGACATCCTGCTGATCGGTCACGAGGGCCACGAAGAGGTCGAGGGGACGGCCGGTGAGGCGCCTCGGCACATCCAACTCGTCGACGGCCCGGACAGCGTCGACTCGGTGACCGTGCGTGACGAGTCCAAGTTGGTCTGGCTGTCGCAGACCACGCTGTCGGTCGACGAGACCATGGAGACGGTGCGTCGCCTGCGGGAGAAGTTCCCGCTGCTCAACGATCCGCCCAGCGACGACATCTGCTATGCCACCCAGAACCGTCAGGTCGCCGTGAAGGCGATGGCGCCCGAATGCGACCTGGTCATCGTGGTCGGCTCGCAGAACTCGTCGAACTCGGTCCGTCTGGTCGAGGTCGCCCTGCAGGCCGGCGCCCGGGCGGGTCACCTGGTCGACTACGCCCGTGAGATCGACGAGACCTGGCTCGAGGGTGTGAACACCGTCGGCGTCACCTCCGGTGCATCGGTGCCCGAGGTCCTTGTCCGCGGTGTGCTCGACTACCTCGCCGAGCGTGGCTACGGCACGGTGGAGACGGTCAACACCGCCAACGAGACCCTGACCTTCGCGCTGCCGCGCGAGCTGCGTCCCGCACGCTCCAGCAGCTGACCTGATCGTCGCCGGTCAGAACTCGTCGGGATCGAGTTTGCGGACCCGGCGGTGGGGAAGTGCGATGGCCAGGACCGCGGCGATGACCGCGGCACTGATCCCTGCTCCGGCGATCGCGACGTTGCGTGCGGTGTGATCCGGCGGCGTCGGCGGCGCGGGGGCGGCGATCGGGGCCGATTGCGGCCGGGCCTTCTCCGCTGCGGGTAGCTCCGCGGTGAGTGCCGCGACCGGGTCGACGACGCCGTGGCCGATCCGCTGGTCGTGACCGGTCCCCGGGGCGTGGGCGGTCGCGACGATCCGATCCATCACCTCCCGGGCGCTCAGTTCGGGGAACCGTGCCCGGACGAGCGCTGCGGTGCCGGCGACGTAGGGCGCGGCGAAACTCGTCCCGATCAGCGGCAGTGGACCTTCCTCGCTGCGCTGTGCCGACACCAGTCGGCCCGATCCCTTGGCGCTGTCGAGACTCACGATGTCGGTTCCTGGCGCGGCGACCCCGACCCACGGCCCGTGCAGGCTGAAATCGCTCGGCGCGCCGCTCGCGGCGTCGACCGAGCCGACGGTGAGGACATAGGGCGAGTACCACGCGGGACTCGCGATGGTGGTGACCGAACCCCAGTCCGCGGGATCGCCCGCTGCCGGCGCCGGGTTCTGTGATCGGCAGGCGCCGTCCCGGGTGACGTTGCCGGCCGCCGCCACCACGACGACGTCGCGCTCGTAGGCGTACCGGATCGCGGCCCCGAGAGCGCGGTCGTCGACCTTGGCGGCCGACGACGCGCACGCGACCTCGGAGATGTTGATGACCGTGGCGCGCAGGTCGACCGCGCGGACGATCGCGTGTGCCAGTGTGCGAACGGATCCGAATCCGGAGCCCACGGACGGCGCGGAATCGTCATCGCGACGGTTGTTCTTCGCCTTGAATGCACTGCTGGACTGGCGGATTCCGATGATCGACGCCGCGGGTGCGACTCCGGCGAAGGCGTCGGTGCTGCTCGGGCGTGCGGCGATGATCCCGGCGACGAGCGTGCCGTGGGCGTCGCAGTCCTCGAGCCCGGTGCCGCCGGAGACATAGTCGCCGCCCGCGGTGACGCGGCCCAGTCGTGGGTGTGGCGTGACGCCGGTGTCGATGACGGCCACCCGCTGCCCGGCGCCGCGGCTGAAGCGCCAAGCCTCTTCGAGGTTCATCATCGATTGTGCGGCAGTGGGTTTCGCGGTGGTGCGGGTCAGGATTGCGGTATTGCAGAGATGGCTCTGCTCGGTCGGTTCCGGCGGTGCGACCGGCGCCGAACGGATCAGTGCCGAGGAGTCGACGCGCGGCGGGGTCACCGCGGCGGCGGGGGAGGAGGTCAGCCCGAGCAGGGTCGCGGTCAGCGTCAGCGCGATGGGCATCGCCACCCGGAGTGTGGCCCGGGACATCAGATGTCCCGGACGATCCGGTACAGATCGAGCAACCACAGCAGCAGCGGGACGATGAGCGCGACGAGGATGTACTCGCCGATCTCCGCCCAGCGGCGCATCACCGGGGAGAAGTCCTGATGTGGCGCAACGACTCCGAAGACGAGTGCGGCGACGAGGACGACGCCACCCAGCGCGAAGGAGATGATCGGCCACCGGCCGTCCCCGAACGCCAGGCCCACCAGCAGCGTGAGCACCACGAGCGAACCGCCGATGATGAGGATCGCCGCCTGGAAGAGGTCGCTGTGGGAGCGGCCGCGCAGGCAGAGGACCACGCCAATGATCGCGGCGTAGGCGGCGTTCTTCCACTCGAAGCCGGCGAGGGGAGCGGCGGTGAGCACCGCCGCGATCGCCACGACGGCGGTGAGGCCGCCGACGATGCCCGTCAGGTACGCGTTGGCGATGTACGAGCGTCGTTCCAGCGCATCGGCCTTCGGTAGTGCCGTGGCCCCGATCGCGCCGATGCCCTCGATGGACGGCTGCGGCTCGATGTCCTTGACGTCGATTGCCGCTCCGGCGGTGGGCACCGGCGGCAGCGGAAGTTTGGCGAGCAGGATCGTCAGTCGCGGGGAGAGGCCGATCAGCAGCAGTCCCACCGCCGCCACCACGGCCGCGACATCGGAGATGTCGGCGTCGAGGAGCAGACGCGCACCGCAGCCGAGCGCGCCGACGAGGGCGGCGCTGGTCACCGCGCTGTGGGCGGTCGCGCCGACCGCGGTCATCCGGTAGGTGATGACGGCGGTGACCAGGGTGAGGGCGAATCCGAGTGTCAGATGCGCGGCACCGTAGGAACCGGGGGTGAGGATCATGCCGGTCACGAACGCCATCGGCGCCGCACAGACGGACAGGATCGTCGAGGTGAGTTGGTCGCGGTAGTAGCGCGCGACGATCGTCGCCGCGGTGACGAGTCCGATCACCGCGAGCCCGGACCCTCCCGCGAGCCACAGTGCGCCGCTGTCGATCCGGCTCGCGGCCAGCCCCGCCCCGGCAGCGACCGCCGCGAGGAGGGCCAGCGCGTATCCCACGTATCGCGCCGAGGCCGCGGTCCAGCCCACGAACTGCGATTCGTTCAGCCGCGCAACGGCATCGACCACGTCGTCGAAGAGGACGGGTGACTCGCCGGTGCGGGTGGAGGTCAGGAGGAGGAGATCACCGTCACGGATGCCCGACTCCGACAGCGAACGGTGCAGGGGGAGCGGTTCCTGGCCGACCAGGGCCAGCGTCCAGCGGTTCTGCCGGTCGTGCGGACGGCCGCGGCCGCGGGAATCGGCGTCGGGATCGTCCGGGTCGTGTCGGTTGGGGTTGCGCGACTCGATCTGTGCGACGAGATCGCCGATGAGCCCGGCGATCGGGATGCCGGCGGGCAGGCCGACGTCGAGCTGGGTGTTGCCGCCCAGCACCGACACGCGTACGAGCTGTGGCTCGACCGAGATGTCCGAGCGCTGCCGGTCACCGCCGGTGCCGTCCGCGGTGGTCGTCGGGTGTCCCGGTGCGAATCCGTCCACAGGTGACATACAGGTCAATCCTCCCCCAGGGTTCAGCAGCTAACATAGCCAACTTCAGCGGGTTCGCCCGCGAGGGGATGCACAGCTCGAAGGTGTCAGGGGGGATCGAGTGGTCACGACCACCGAGGGGTTCGTGCGTCGTCCACGCATCACGCCGCCGCGCATGCCCGGGGGCGAGGTCAACATCCAGGCGCCGCCTGACGTGCCTCGCGTGGTGCCCGGCAATCTGCTCGTCAAGCTGCTGCCCGTGGTCATGATCGTCGCCGTCGTCGGCATGATCGCGCTGATGATGGTCACCGGCGGCCGCAACATCCTGACCAATCCGCTGTTCATGATGTTCCCGCTGATGATGCTCATGTCGATGTTCGGCATGTTTGCCGCCGGCGGACGCAGCGGCGGCAAGCGCGCCGCGGAACTCAACGAGGAGCGCAAGGACTACTTCCGTTACCTCGGTCAGCTGCGCGGCCAGGTCTTCGACACCGTCGAGAACCAGCGCGCCGCCCGCACCTGGAGCCATCCCGACCCGCACGCCCTGCTCGACGTCGTCGGCAGCCGGCGCATGTGGGAGCGGCGCCCCGCCGACAACGATTTCGCCCACGTGCGGGTGGGCGTCGGCGTCCAGCGCCTGGCCACCCGTCTGATGCCGCCGGAGACCGGCCCCCTCGAGGACATCGAACCGGTGTCGATGGTCGCGCTGCGCCGGTTCGTACGCACCCATTCCGCGGTCTACAGCCTGCCCCGGTCCATCTCGCTGCGCGGCTTCCCGGCGATCAACATCGAGGGCGCACGGCAGGAGACCCGCGAGCTCGTCCGCTCGATGATCCTCGAGCTGTGCGCCTTCCACGGTCCCGACCATCTCCACATCGGCATCGTCACCGGCGACCCGGCCGGCGAGGCCTGGGACTGGGCGAAATGGCTTCCGCACGTGGGGCATCCGACGCTGCGCGACGGGATCGGCCCGATGCGGATGATCTATCCGACGCTGGCCGATCTCGAGAACGCGCTGGCCGCAGACCTTCTCGAGCGCGGCCGGTTCAGCCGGTCCGCCCCGCCGAGCGGGAACCGTGCCCACCTGGTCGTGATCATCGACGACGGCTACGTGGCCGGCGACGAACGCGTCCTCAGCTCGGCCGGTATGGAGGGGGTCACGGTCCTCGACCTGACCGCACCGCCGGACGGCCTCGCGGTCCGGCGCGGCCTGCAGCTCGTGGTGCGCGGCGGCAAGGTGTCGGCGCGGAGTGCCGCGGGCGTCGAGGAGTTCGCCGACATGGACTCGCTGACCATCGCCGAGGCGGAGGCGATCGCCCGCCGCATGGCCCGGTACCGCCTGGCGACCGCGGCGACCCTGGCCAACCTGGAGTCCGAGGCGACGTCCACCGACCCGGGCCTGCCCGCACTCCTCGGCATCGACGACGCCGCCCGGTTCGACCCGGCCACCGCCTGGCGCGGACGCACCGGACGCGAACGGCTGCGGGTGCCGATCGGCTACACGCCGAGCGGTGCGCCCGTCGAACTCGACATCAAGGAGAGCGCGCACGGCGGCATGGGACCGCACGGTCTGTGTATCGGTGCGACCGGTTCGGGCAAGTCCGAGTTCCTGCGAACCCTCGTCCTCGCCATGCTGGCGACGCATTCGCCGACCGAGCTGAACCTGGTCCTCGTCGACTTCAAGGGTGGCGCGACGTTCCTCGGCCTCGAGTCCGCACCGCACGTCGCGGCGATCATCACCAACCTCGAGCAGGAACTGTCGATGGTCGACCGCATGAAGGATGCGCTGTCGGGTGAGATGCACCGTCGCCAGGAGGTCCTGCGGGCGGCGGGCAACTACGCCAACGTTGCCGACTACGAGCGTGCCCGGGCCTCGGGTGTGCGTCTCGAGCCGCTGCCCGCGCTGTTCATCGTCGTCGACGAGTTCTCCGAACTCCTGTCGCAGAAGCCGGATTTCGCCGAGCTGTTCGTGGCGATCGGCCGTCTGGGCCGTTCGTTGCACATCCACCTGTTGCTGGCCTCGCAGCGTCTGGAGGAGGGCAAGCTCCGCGGCCTCGACTCCCATCTGTCGTATCGCATCGGTCTGAAGACCTTCTCCGCCAACGAGTCCCGGTCGGTGCTCGGTGTCCCCGACGCCTACCACCTGCCCAGCGTGCCCGGCTCGGCGTACCTGAAGTGTGACTCGGATGATCCGGTCCGCTTCAACACCTCCTACGTCTCCGGCCCGTACTACTCGCCGACCGTGGCCGAGGACGCCGCGGATTCCGTGGCGCCGGGCTCCCCGCGACTGGGAAACCTCAAGGTCTTCACCGCACTTCCGGTTCCGCTCGACGAGGGTTCGCCGCGGTCGCTGTTGGATCAGGCGGCGAGCCTGCTCGACGAGGAGCCCCCGGCGCTCGACGCGGCGGCTCCCGACGACCCGGCCGACTTCGAACCGACCTCGGTGTCGGTGCCGACGCTGATGCAGACCATCATCGGCCGCATGGAGGACGCCGGTCCGCCGGCGCACCGGGTGTGGCTGGACCCGCTGGAGGATTCGCCGACGGTGGAAACGCTGGTCGGTGCGCGTGACTGGACCAAGCCGGCGGTCCCCGGCAACCTCGTGTTGCCGATCGGCTGGGTGGACCGTCCCTACGACCAGCGGCGCGACCCGCTCGTCATCGACCTGTCCGGCGCGGCCGGCAGCGTCGCCGTGGTCGGCGGACCTCAGTCGGGTAAGTCGACGACCCTGCGCACGATCATCATGACCGCGGCCGCCACGCACACCCCGGAACAGGTGCAGTTCTACTGCCTGGACTTCGGTGGCGGCAGCCTCGCCGGTCTCGCCGGACTCCCGCACGTGGGTTCGGTGGCATCCCGCGGCGACATGGACGCCGTCCGTCGTACCGTGGCCGAGGTCGGGGCGATCATCCGGGCGCGCGAGCTGTTGTTCGCCCGCCTGGGCGTCGAGTCGATGCGCGACTACCGGGCCCGGCGGGCGGCCTGGTTCGCCACCGGGACCGTCGCGCCCGACGATCCGCTGGCCGGCGAGCGCTTCGGCGACGTCTTCTTCGTGCTCGACGGGATCGGTGTGCTGCGTTCCGAACTGGAGTCGCTGGAGGAGCAGATCACCACGATCGTCTCCCAGGGTCTGTCCTTCGGCGTCCACGTCATCGTCAGTGCGTCGCGGTGGGCCGAGATCCGTCCGGCGGTCCGCGACCTTCTGGGCACGCGCATCGAACTGCGCCTCGGCGACCCGACGGATTCGGAGATGGGCCGTCGCGCCGCTGCGGGTGTCCCGCAGAACCGTCCCGGCCGCGGTCTCACCGCGGAGGAACTGCACATGCTCATCGCGCTGCCGCGGCTGGACGCGGTCAGCAGCGCGGAGTCGTTGCCCGCCGGCGTCGCGGCCTCGGCGGAGAAGCTGGCCGCCGCGTACCGGGGCCGATCGGCGATGCCGGTGCGCAAGCTCAGCACCGAGATCGAGATGGCGGCGGTCCGGAACGGGCTCGCCGCGGCCGGGGTCTCGTTGTCGCTCAACCAGGTCGCGATCGGTGTCGGCGAACTCGAGCTGGCACCGGTGGTCCTCGATTTCAACGCCCAGCCGCACTTCATGGTCTTCGCCGACGTCGAACACGGCAAGACCAACGTGCTTCGTGCGATCGTTCGTGGACTCGTCGCCGGCGGCACCCCGGAGCAGGTGAAGATCGCCTTCATCGACTACCGCCGCACGATGCTCGGCATCGTCGACGGCGATCACCTCGCGGGCTACGCGAGTTCGCACGACAACGCGATGACACTGATGAACCAGCTGGCGGTGTACCTGAAGGACTGCATGCCCCCGGACGACGTGACCGTCCAGCAGCTGCGGGAGCGGTCGTGGCTGGAGGGCAAACCGGAGGTCTACCTCGTCGTCGACGACTACGACATGGTGTCCACCTCGGCGGGCAATCCGCTGCTGCCGGTCATCGAGTACGCGTCGCATGCGCGGGACATCGGGTTCCACATCATCCTGGCCCGCCGCTCCGGCGGCCTCGGCCGGGCGATGTTCGATCCGGTGATCGCACGGCTGAAGGACCTGTCGTCGGACATGCTGCTCATGAGCGGCGACCGGGACGAGGGCTTCATCACCGGGCGCAGCCGCATGCAGCGGCTCGTCCCCGGTCGCGGTGAGCTGGTCTCCCGGGTGCGTCCGCAGGAGATGATCCAGGTCGCGCTCGTGCCGGCCGAGGACTGACGACGAGCTGGGCCGGATGAGGCAGGTGCGGGCGTGAGCGGGGTGAGCCGGGGCCGTCCCGTGGTCGTCGACCTCGCGTACGGCCGACCCCGGATCTTCGAACCCGCGACCGGCGCACGGGAGTCCGGACTCGACCTGCGCCCGCTCCTCGACGCCGTCGACGTGATGACGGCCGTGGCCGACGGCCGCCGGCTCCACTTGCGGCAGGCTTGGCGGACGGCCTTCGCCGACCTGGGGATCGCGCCCGACCCCGAAAATCCGCTCGTCGTCGGTCATCCGAGCACCTGGGGGCCGCGGCGCGCGTCGTCGTTGGCCGACGTGGGAGGCGGTGCCCCGCTCACGCTCCTCCCGCGCGCGGTCCTCGTCGCGCGCAGCCACGCCGACATCACGGTGCAGCGCTGTGCCGTCGTGGAGACCACCCACATCCCGACCCCGCCCGCCGATCCGGCCCGTCCGCGACCGGCGGCGTGGGACGTCCAGATCGTGCGGCGGCACCCCGAGGGTTGGCTCCTCGAACGTTCCGGGCTGATCGAGCCGGCGGAGCAGGGGGCCGTGGGCCTCTCGATCATCGACGACGCGGTCGAGGCGGTCTTCGTCGACGGCGACGACCCCGCGGAGGTGTCGGCGGCGGTCGACCTGATCGCCGAGCACGCGATCGCCGGCCGCGTCGTGCCGGTGGACCGCGACCTCGTCGTCCGCCTGGGCCGGCGGACCGGAGGTGCTGCCGACGAACCCGTGCCGGTGGCCGGCGACCCCGCGGAGCCGGCGACGGACATGTCGATCCGACGCAGTCGCCGGGTGCTGGCCGGTGCGGCGGCCGCGGCGGTGATGGTTGTCGCCGGCGCGTTCGCGGTCGGCTGGTGGCAGCGGGACGACCCGGCCCCGGTGACCTCCGAGGTCGCGGTCGGGCGCGCCACGCTGTCGGTCCCCGGGGACTGGCGGCAGAGCGGACAGGACACACCCGGGGACACCACCGACGACCCGACCACGCGGCGCGCGGTGTTCGTCTCCGAGGCCGACGGCCGCCGGATCATCGCGGTGCTGACCGAACTGCGCGACGGCTCGACCCCGCAGTCGGTCGCCACCAGTCTCCGCAACCGGATCGAGCAGCGGGGCGACGACGTCGTCACGGAGTTCTCCGCCGACACCCGGTACGCCGGCCGCGACGTCATCAGCTACCGGGAGGCGCCGGCCTCGGGCAGCCCCATCCGCTGGTATGTCATCGTCGACGACGGGCTGCAGGTGTCCATCGGCTGTCAGGCGGGGACGGCCGCCGAGTCGCTCGACGACGAATGCGCCCGGGCCGTCCGCTCGGTCCGGGTGGAGTGAGCTCCGTGGGCGTTTTGACCCTGACCTGCACGGTCGCGTAACCTGGATCGCTGGTGCTCGGCGCCTGTCGCACACGCGTGTGTACAGGCAGAAGAGGCCCGGGTCCCCACTGGTCGCCGGGAACATCCTCCGCCGCGCACCCGACCAGCACCCTAAAGACAAGAGTTGAGGACCAACTGTGCCTACCTACACCCCGAAGGCCGGTGACATCACGCGTACGTGGCACGTCATCGACGCCACCGACGTGGTGCTCGGCCGGCTGGCCGTGCAGACCGCGAACCTGCTCCGCGGCAAGCACAAGCCGACCTACGCCCCGCACATGGACGGTGGTGACTTCGTCATCATCATCAACGCGGAGAAGGTTGCGCTGACCAGCAACAAGGCCGAGCGCAAGCTGAACTACACCCACTCGGGGCATCCCGGTGGCCTGAAGTCCCGCACCACCGCCGAGCTGCTCGAGACCTTCCCCGAGCGCGTCATCGAAAAGGCCGTCAAGGGCATGCTGCCCTCGAACAAGCTCGGTCGCGCCATGGCCTCGAAGCTGAAGGTCTACGCAGGCCCGAATCATCCGCACGCGGCCCAGCGCCCCGTCCCCTTCGAGATCAAGCAGGTGGCCCAGTGACCAACGAGAACATCAACGAGGCCGTCGAGGCCGTCGAAGAAGCTGTCGAGGTCGTCGAGGCCGTGGAAGCCGTCGAGGCTGCTGCTGATGACTACGACGCCGCTCCGGCCGTCGAGGAGACCCGCGAGCCGATCGTGATCGACCGCCCGATCCAGACCGTCGGCCGCCGCAAGGAAGCCGTCGTCCGCGTTCGCCTGATGCCGGGCACCGGTGAGTTCAAGCTCAACGGCCGCTCCTTGGAGGAGTACTTCCCCAACAAGGTGCACCAGCAGCTGATCAAGGCTCCGCTGGTTCTCGTCGAGCGCACCGAGTCGTTCGACATCTTCGCCAAGCTCGTCGGTGGCGGCCCCTCGGGCCAGGCCGGCGCGCTGCGTCTCGCCATCGCCCGTGCCCTCATCGAGGTCACCCCGGAGGATCGTCCCGCCCTCAAGAAGGCCGGCTACCTCACCCGTGACCCGCGTGCGGTCGAGCGCAAGAAGTACGGCCTGAAGAAGGCCCGCAAGGCGTCGCAGTACTCCAAGCGCTGATCTTGGCACGCCTTTTCGGTACCGACGGCGTCCGAGGCCTGGCCAACGCCGAGCTCACTCCCGAGCTCGCGTTGCGCCTGGCCTCGGCCGCCGCGGTCGTTTTCGAAGAAATTTCCGACGATTCGACCCGCCGTCCGCGCGCGGTGGTCGGTCGTGATCCGCGTGCTTCCGGCGAGATGCTGGAAGCCGCCGTGTGCGCGGGACTCGCCGCGACCGGCGTCGACGCCATCCGGGTCGGCACCGTGCCCACCCCGGCGGTCGCGTTCCTGACCGCGGACTACCGCGCCGACTTCGGCGTGATGATCTCCGCGTCGCACAATCCCATGCCCGACAACGGCATCAAGTTCTTCTCCGCCGGCGGGCACAAGCTCGACGACGAGATCGAGGACCGCATCGAAGCGGCGATGGGCGAGGAGTTCATCCGGCCCATCGGTGCCGCGGTCGGTCGTGTCCTCGACGCACCGGACGCCGGGGACCGCTACCGCCGTCATCTGGCGCAGGCCATCGACGAGCGTCTCGACGGTCTGACGGTCGTCGTCGACTGCGCACACGGTGCCGCGTCGGAGCTCGCGCCGCTGGCCTACGCCGACGCCGGTGCCACCGTCATCACGATCCACGCCGATCCCGACGGCCTGAACATCAACGCCGACTGCGGTTCGACCCACATGGACAAGCTGCAGGCGGCCGTTCTCGAGCACGGCGCCGATCTCGGGCTCGCCCACGACGGCGACGCCGACCGTTGTCTGGCAGTGGATTCCACTGGTGAGATCGTCGACGGCGACGCCATCATGGCGATCCTGGCGACGTCGCTCGCCGACAAGGGCCGTCTGCACGAGAACGTCCTGGTTGCCACCGTCATGAGCAACCTCGGTCTGCACATCGCGATGCGCGAGGCGGGGATCACGGTGCGCACCACCGCAGTCGGCGACCGCTACGTGGTCGAGGAGTTGCGTCGCGGTGGGTACTCCCTCGGCGGCGAGCAATCCGGTCACATCGTGGTCCCGGGTTCGGGAACCACCGGTGACGGCATCCTCACCGGCCTGATGATCATGGCCCGCATGGCGGCCACCTCGGCGCGGCTGGCCGACCTGGCCGGCATCGTGACGGTGCTGCCGCAGGAACTCATCAACGTCCGCGTCGCCGACAAGCATGCGGTCGCGGAGTCGCCGGCGGTCAAGCAGGCCGTGGCCGACGCCGAGGCCGAACTGGGTGACTCCGGTCGAGTTCTGTTGCGCCCCTCCGGAACCGAGCAACTCGTGCGCGTCATGGTGGAGGCCGGCACGGCGGATCAGGCGGGCTCGGTCGCCCGCGGTCTCGCCGACGTCGTCGCGGCTGCCGGCGCATGACCGCGGGTCAGGCGAACACGGCGAACGCGGCGCGGGCGGTCCTCTTCGACTTCTCCGGCACGTTGTTCCGCTTCGAGGCGCGCGACGACTGGTTCGTCGATCTCCTCGACGACGCGGGCGAGTCGTTCACCCCGGCACGTCAGGCGGACATCATCCGCCGCATGGTCGCGCCGGTCGGTCTGCCCGACGGGATCGAGGGTGACGACCGGACTGCTTGGGAGCGAAGGGATCTCGATCCGGAACTGCATCGGGTCGGGTATCTCGCGCTGCTGCGTACGGTCGGCTTGAGCGATGCCGGTCACGCCAACGCGCTCTACGACCGGGTCCTCGACCCGGACTCGTGGGTGCCGTTCGCCGACACCGTCGAGGTGCTGACGCGTCTGGCCGACGCCGGGGTGCCGATCGGCATCGTCAGCAACATCGCCTTCGACCTGCGCAAAGTCCTTGCCCTGCACGGCGTCGACCACGTCGTCGACGCCTATGCACTTTCCTATGAGGTCGGCGCCATCAAACCCGACCCGCGCATCTTCCGCGCCGCACTCGGCCCGATCGGCGTGCCGGCCGGCGACGTGCTCATGGTCGGGGACAGCGAGAAGGCCGACGGCGGTGCACGCGCGCTCGGATGTTCCTTTGCGCTGGTGCACGATGTGCCGCCGGCCGATCGCCCGACCGCGCTGCTCGACGCCGTGACGGCTCACGGCATCGAACTGCGCGCCTGAGCTCCTCTCAGAAGTTGCCCTTGGCGGCCCAGCCGCCGTCGACCGGGTAGATCTCGCCGGTCAGGAAGTCGCCCTCACGCATGAGGTAGGCGACCATCGAGGCGATCTCCGACGGACGCCCGAGCCGACGCACGATGTGCGCGTTGGCATTCGCCTGCCGCATCTCCTCGGTGATGTCGGCCAGGATCGGGGTGTCGATGGTGCCCGGTGCGATGGCGTTGATGAGGATGTTCTGCGGTCCGTACTCGTAGGCCGCCTGCTTCGTCAGACCCACGACGCCGCCCTTGGCCGCCGAGTACGACGCCAGGTTCGGCAGACCCCGCAGCGCGGCCATCGACGAGATGTTCACGATGCGGCCGCCGCCGTTCTCGATCATGCCCGGGATGACCGCCCGCATGCCGAGCCACACACCCTTGAGGTCGGTGCCGACGACGAGGTCCCACGCTTCCTCGGTGAGACCGACGACGGTGTCCTCGCTGATCATGTTGACCACGCCGGCCACGTTGGCCAGGCAGTCGATCGAGCCGCGGGAGGCGGTGATCTGCTCCACCGCCGCCGACCAGTCGTCGGCGACGCGGACGTCGAGACGGACCGCTTCCGCGGAGCCGCCCGCCTCGGCGATTTCCTTGAGGGTGACCTCGCAGTCCTGGATGTCGGCGGCGACGACATGGGCGCCGTCGGCGGCGAGACGGATCGCCGTGGCCTGACCGATGCCTTGTGCCGCGCCGGTGACGATCGCTGTTTTTCCGTTGAGTGACATACGTGTTCGCTTTCTGGTCGGGGTCAGTGCAGGGGTGGGGTCAGGGTTGTTCGGCGAGCAGGTCGGCGAAGCGGCGCTGGGCGGCCTCGCGGCGGGTGGGGATGTGCTCGGTCGGACGGTCGTCGGCCGGACGGGTGTAACCCTTCAGGTACTGGCGGGCGACGCTGTCGCGGTGCACCTCGTCGGGGCCGTCGTAGAGGCGGGCGGCGCGGGCTGCCCGGTACATCGACTCCAGCGGCAGGTCCGCGCTGTAACCGAGTGAGCCGTGCACCTGGAGGGCGCGGTCGATGACGTCGTGCAGGATCTTGGCGCCGAAGAACTTGATGAGCGCGATGTCCTTGCGGGCGGCGGCCGTGCCCTCCTCGTCGATGCGCCACGCCGCGTGCAGCGTCATGAGGCGCAGGGCCTGGATCTCGGCGGCGGAGTCGGCGATGAAGTTGCGGACCGTCTGCTTGTCGGCGAGGACCGATCCGTGGGCGTACCGGTAGGTGGCGCGTTCACACATCATGTCGAAGGCGCGGCTCGCCTGGCCGATCCAGCGCATGCAGTGATGGATTCGGCCTGGGCCCAGGCGCTTCTGGGCGATGAGGAAGCCGTCGCCGCGGTTGCCGAGCAGGGCCGAGTCGTCGACGCGGACGTCGCGCAGCACGACCTCGCAGTGCGAGCCGTAGGTGTACGGCCGCGGCCGGGGGTTCTCCACCGAGCCGATGTCGCGGACCACGTCGAGACCCGGGGCGTCGATGGGGATGATGAACTGGGACGTCCGACGGTGGCGTTCGGCGTCGGGATCGGTGACGGCGACGACGATCATGAAGTCGGCGGTGGCCGCGTTGCTGATGAACCATTTGTGGCCGTTGAGAACCCACTGGTCCCCGTCCCGGACCGCGGTGGTCGTGAGGTTGGTCGGATCGGCGCCGGCGTTGTCGGGTTCGGTCAGCGCGAACGACGAGTAGTACTCACCGGCGAGCAGCGGCTCGAGCCACCGCTTCTTCTGCTCCTCGGTGCCGACCGCGGCGAGGATCTCACAGTTCCCGGAATCCGGTGCCTGGCAACCGAACACGAGCGGACCGAACGGAGTGGAACCCAGGATCTCCTGCATCAGGCCGAGTTTCACCTGGCCGTAACCCTGTCCGCCGAGCTCGGGGTCGAGGTGGGCGGCCCACAGATCGTTGGCCTTGACCTCTTCCTGCAGCGGGGCGATCGCCTTACGCAACTGATCCCAGTCGAGGTCGAGGGTCTCGAGCGGGAAGACCTCGGTGCGGACGAAATCCCGCATCCAGTCGAGCTTCTTCTGGAAGTCGGGTTCCGTGGAGAAATCCCAGGCCATGGTGGTGTGCTCCGTTTCTGTGGGGGTCGTACGAGGTGGGGATCGCGGTTCGATCCGAAGGAGAGGCGGTGTCAGGGGCCGGCGATGATCTCGCGGGCGCGGACGAAGAGGCCGTCGGCGTAGCGGTGCAGTCGTTCGCCGACCTTTCGGGGTGCCTTGCCGTCGCAGGAGCGGGCGTAGGTGCCCTCGAGGATGATGCCGAGCTTGAAGCTCGCGAGAACGGTGTACCAGTCCAGGGCGTCGAGGTTCCTCTCGGAGCGCTCGGCGTAGCGGGCGATGATCGCGGATCGGTTCGGCAGGTCGCCGGCCTGGCCGAGCGCGCTCTCGTAGAGATCCGGCTGCCGCGGGTCGTCGGGCCAGATGGCCAGCAGCACACCGAGATCGAGCAGGGGGTCACCGACCGTGGCCATTTCCCAGTCGACGATGGCCGCGACCTCGGGGGTGCGGTGGTCGTAGAGGACGTTGGCCACGTGGTAGTCGCCGTGCAGCAGGCCGGGCCGGAACCCGTCGGGGCGGTTGTCGTCGAGCCAGCCGGCGATCCGGTCGAGGTCGGGGAACGTCCCGCCCGGGTATCCCGGTGTGCCCGCGTACCGTTCGTGTTCGGCGAGCCACCGCGGCACCTGCCGTTCGAGGAACCCGTCCGGTTTGCCGAAACCGTCGAGGCCGATCGCGGAGTGGTCGACGGCCGCCAGACCCGCGAGCGCGTCGACGAGTGCGTACCCCATCGCCTCGCGTCCCTCGGCGGTGGCGGCGTACGCGGCCGGGAGGCTGTCGGCCGCGTTGAACCCCTCCACGGGCTCCATCAGGAAGAAGGTGGCCCCGAGGACGTCGGTGTCGGTGGTGCCGGCGACGAACCTGGGGTGCGCGACATCGGTGGAGCTCAGCGCGGACAGCAGCGTCATCTCACGTGCGATGGCCGCGTTCGACTGCGGGCGCAGGTGCCGGGGACCGCGGCGGAGCACGTAGTCCCGTCCGCCGCGGCTGACGATCACCATGATGTTCTGGGTTCCGCCGTGCAATGGCCGGAGGTCGAGGTCCCCGCCTGGCAGGCCCGTCTCGTCCATCCACGCCGCGAGTGCGGCGGTGTCCACCGGGATCTCGTCGGAGTCGACCCGGATCTGATCGGGGGCGGAACGGTCGGGGATCGTGCTGCGGGCCATGGAATGAACCTATGGCGTATCCGCCCCGGGGAGAACCATCGTCCTGCGGGCCTGTTGGAGGAATCTCCAATGGGTGTCGTCGCAGGTCATTGGCCTGCGAGGTCGAGGACCTGGAAGGCCATCTTCGCCGACAGCAGGCAGTCCAGCGACGTCGGATCGCGTCGTGCGATCTCCTTGATCCGACCGAGGCGGTACCGGATGGTGTTCTCGTGGACGTCCAGTGCCGTCGCGGTGGCCTGGACCTTGCCGTCGGCGGCCACGAAGGCCCGCCAGGTGGCGAGGAGCGTGCCGTCGTCGTGTTGTCGGACGGGTGCGACGAAGGAGTGCGCGAAGTGCAGGGCCTCCTTCACGTGACCGCTGGACACGATCACCCGGAACAGGCCGAGTTCGTCGAGCGTCATCACCCGCTCGTCCCAACCGAACGACTTTGCCACCGAACCCATCTCGCGTAGGTCGCGGTGGGCGTGCGGATAGTCGACGGGGGTACGGCAGATGCCGGAGATGAGGGTCGCGCCGAGTGAGAGATCGCCGGACAGGCGCTCGCGGATCGTCGACACGTGGTCGCGGACCCGCCCGACCTCGTCGAGGTCGTCGGACTCCAGACGGACCATGACGATGACCGCGCCGGGCAGCCGGACGGCCGGCGGCGGGGAGATGGACATCACCGAGGCGAAGGTGCGGGTGACCAGCGACTGGATCGCCGACGCCGTCAGCCGGTCGGTCGCATCGTCGACGGTGAAGCGAACCAGCACATGGGGATTGGTGAGGTCGATGCCGAACTGCGGGCCGCGCCGGACCAGATGTTCCTTGTCGCGGCTGTTGCGCAGCAGGTCCGACAGGTAGTCGTCGCGCGCCTGACCCTCGGTCTCGATCTGCCGCCGCTCGGAGAGCATCTGCAGCGCCAGGACGGTGGCGCCGCGTTCGGCGATGTTCGCGTCGAGGGCCTCGAGGCTGCGGCCCACCTCGACGATGCCGAGGAAACCGGTCTGCCTGCCCTCGATCACCAAGCGGCACATCAGATGTCGCCGGCCGAGCCCGACCGCGAGCTGCGCCGGGACGATGGCCGACGGCGTGCTGACCGACAGTTCGGCGAGAGCCTGCCGCACCGAGGCGGTGGCCCGCACCTTCTCGCTCATCACCGGGGGAGCGGTCAGCTTCAGCGCCTCCGGTGCGGCCCAGGCGAGCACGTCGAACGAGTTGTTGTAGAGAACCACAGGCTTGGCCGACAGCTCCGACAGGAGTTCGACGACGCGGTGGATGTTGGCGCCCTCGAGCACCGCGCTGGTCAGGCGGTGGTGGACGTCGGCGAGGTAGGCCAGGGTGGCGTTGTTCCGCGCGATCTCGGCGGCCTGACCGCGCAGGCGGGTGTTGAGCATCGCCTGGCTGATGAACAGGGCGGACAGGCGCGCGAACAGTTCGGCGACCTCGATGTCCTCGGGGGTGAACTCGTGTTCGCGGCCGCGGCTGTCGACGAAGATCAGGCCGATCACCGCGTCGTCGAAGGTGAGCGGGACGCCGAGCATCGCGCGGACGTCCCAGTGGGTCATCGTCCGGCGGTGGGGGCGCGGGTCGTTGAGGGCGTCGGCGATGACGACGGGCGCGCGGGTGTTGATGACCTCTTGGCTGAACAGGTCGCCGTCGAAGCCGGAGACCTGTCGCTTCACGGCCTCGGTGATGTCGCCGGCGTCCTCGCAGAAGCCCGCGGCTCCGCGATAGCTGCCGTTGGCGTGCCGCAGGTAGACCGAGCAACGGGTGACGCCGAGGAGTGCGCAGAGCTTCTGGCCGACCAGGCTGAGGAGGTCCTCGAGCTTGGTGTCGGTGATGGCCTCGGTGGTGATCTCGGCGAAGGCCGCGATGACGTCGCGTTCGCGGCCGGTGGCACGTGCCGACCCGCCCTCGGAGTCGATACCGGTATCGCCTCCGCGCTCCGCGATGGACGTCATCCGCACGGCCTCCTCACCGACAGCTCATGATGAACCTCACAGTAGCAACGTCGTGTGAGTCGGTTCATGCACCCGTCGTCCCGGTCATGGCCTCTCCGAGACGGACCTCACCGGCGCCGGCCTCCCCGAACGCGGGGTCACCGGACAGGACATGGCCCATCCGCTCCTTCTTGGTGCGGAGGTACCGGACGTTGTGCGGGGTGGAGACGGTCGGCAGGCCGACGCGCCCGACGATGTCGAGGTCGTGGCCGCCGAGTCCGCCGTACTTCGCGGGGTTGTTGGTGATCAGGCGGACACGGCGGATACCCAGGTCTTTCAGGATCGCCGCGCCGGTGCCGTAGGTGCGCGAATCCACCGGGAGCCCGAGTGCGGTGTTGGCGTCGACGGTGTCGAGGCCCTGCTCCTGCAGGGCGTACGCACGGATCTTGTGACCGAGTCCGATCCCGCGGCCCTCGTGGCCGCGCAGGTAGACGACCGCTCCGCAGCCCTCCGCCGCGATGGCCGACAGCGCCTGCTCGAGCTGCGCACCGCAGTCGCACCGCAGCGAGCCGACGATGTCGCCGGTCAGGCATTCGCTGTGCACACGCACCAGCGCACCCTCGGCGGTGGCGCCGGCGGCGGCCACGTCGCCCATGACGAGGGCCAGGTGTTCGGTGTCGTCGATGTCCGAGCGGTAGGCGACCGCGCGGAAGTCGCCGAAGAGGGTCGGCATCGCCGCGGTGGCCATCTGGTGGACGAACGAACCGGCGGCGGTCCGGTGGGCCACGAGGTCGGCGATGCGCAGCACCGGCAGGCCGTGATGATCAGCGAACTCGAGGAGGTCGTCGCCGCGCCGCATCGTCCCGTCGTCGGCGATGATCTCGCCGATGACCCCGACCTCGCCGGCCCCGGCCATGGTGACCAGGTCTACGGCGGCCTCGGTGTGTCCGGCGCGGGTGAGGACCCCGCCGTCGCGGGCCTGCAGCGGGAAGACGTGTCCGGGGCGGCGCAGTTCGCCGGCCGCAGTGCTGTCGGAGGCGAGCGCCCGGACGGTCAGGGCGCGGTCGTGCGCCGAGACCCCGGTGCCGGCGTCCTTGTGGTCCACGGTGACGGTGAAGGCGGTGCCGTGCGCGTCCCGGTTGTCCTCGACCATCTGCGGCAGTTCGAGCCGGCGGGCACGGTCGGCGGTCATCGGGGCACAGATGATGCCGGTGGTGTGGCGGATCAGGAACGCCATCTGCTCGTCGCTGATCGACGACGCCGAGCAGATGAGGTCGCCCTCGTTCTCACGGTCGTCGTCGTCGACCACGACGACGAAACCGCCTGCCGCCACGGCTGCGACCGCGCGGGCGACGGCCTGGGTCGACGCCTCGGTCGCGATGGGGGTCGGGGCGTCGGGGTCCTGGGGGAGGGTGGGCGTGTTCATCGGGCGACCTCGAATGCTCGGTGGGTGCCGAACACCCGGTCGTGGTAGGTGAGGGGGGCGGTGGAGGCGACGCCGGTCTCGACGATGTTGCCCAGTGCGACAACATGATCGCCGCCGTCGACCAGGGATGCGGTGGTACAGCCCAGCCAGCCGGCGGCACCGTCGAGGCGGGGGAGTTCCGCGGAGTCCGACCAGTCGACACCGTCGAACTTGTCGGCGCCCTTGCGGGCGAACCGCATCGCGACGTCGACCTGGTCGTGGGCGAGCACGTTGACGCCGAATCGTCCGGTGCGGCGGATGATCGCGAGGAGGTCGGAGCCGCGGTCGAGGGAGACCAGGATCATCGGCGGGCCCATCGACAGCGACGTGAACGCGCTGACCGTGGTGCCGTGCGGCCGCCGGTCGTCGAAGGCCGTGATGACCGCGACGGGCGTGCAGACCTTGGCCATGACCTCTCGGAACCCGAGGGCCACCTGGTCGAGAACGGTTTCGTTCACCGATCCTCCTGCGTGATGTGAGGGTTGGAGTCGCTGCGGCGCCGGGGAAGGGGCCGGCGCCGCAGCGATGTTCGGTCGGCGGGTCAGACCGCCGCGGGTGTCTTGGCCTTCATCTTGTGGACCTCGGGGACGACCTTCTCGCCGAAGAGCTTCAGGCTCTTCTCGGCCTCGTCGAAGGGCAGACCGCCGAAGGCGAAGGCCGCGTTGGGGAGGAAGTCACCGATGAGCTCGTGGCGGTAGGCGTACTTCTCGACACACTGTTCGGGCGTGCCGTAGATGTTCGCCTCGACGTAGGCGTCGGCCGCGGCCTCCATGCCGGCCTCACGGATCATGTCCGCACCCGCCTGGTAGGTCTCGTAGCCCTTGGTCTCACGCCAGTGCTTCCCGGCGAAGTCGTAGTGCTTGATGACCGACAGGAAGTAGCGGTTGATGTGCTCGTAGGCCAGTCGGCGGGCTTCCTCTTCGTCCTCGTGGCAGATGACGAAGTCCTGGATGACCGGCGGGCCGGGCTCGACGCCCTGGGCGTCGCGGAACATCTGCTTCCAGCCGTTGATGGCCTCGGCATGCTTCTCGAACGGGAACTGCATGAAGGTCATCATCTGGACGCCGAGGTCGGCGACCACCGGAACCGAGTCGGGCGACATCGCCGCGGCGAAAAGACGTCCGTCCCAAGAGGTGTTCGGATTCGGGGCCGGCCGCAGCGCGATCTCCTTCTGCGGGTACATCGGGCCGTCGCCGGAGACGACGCCCGTGCGGAGTCCGCGCAGCACCATCTCGGCGGCCTCGTTGAAGCGGGCGCGGGCCTCGTCCATCGGGATGCCGAAGGCCTCGTACTCCATCTTCGCCAGGCCGCGACCCATGCCGAGAAGCACACGGCCACCGGACATCTGGTCCAGCATGATGGCCTTCTCCACCACGCGCAGCGGATCGTTCCACGGCAGGATGGTCGCACCGATGCCGAGCTTGACCTTCGAGGTGCGGCCGGCGAGGTAGGACAGGATCGCGAAGTTGTCCGGGCACATCGAGTAGTCGTCGAAGTGGTGTTCCGCCGACCAGACCGAGTCGAAACCGGCCTTCTCCGCCAGTACGCCGAGCTCGAGGTCGCGCAGGAAGACCTCTTCGTCGCTCACGTTCTCGTGGTAGTTCTGGAAGACGAGAAGTACGCCGACATCCATTGCATTGACTCCTTGGTTCAAAAGGGTTGGAGAATCTGGGGGTTGGGGTGTTGCGAATGCGGAGGGGAGTTCTCAGCCGAGGAAGACCGCGCGGGTGTGCTCGGTGTCCAGGAACTCCTTGACCTCGTGGATCTTTCCGTCGCGGACCACGAAGACGAAGTGGTAGAGGTTGTTGTAGACCTTGCCGTTGTTCATCTCCGAGTACGACTCGGTCTCGACCGCCACGCGTTCTCCCTCGGCGGTGAAGGCGAGCGGGGTGAGGGCGATGGCGCCGGTCTTGGTGGTGGCGGAGAGGCCGGCCAGCATTGCGCCGAATTCCTCTTTGTTCTTGGTTCCGGAGATGCCGTCGATCTCCCCGCCCACCCACCAGGTGGCCGTCGGCGCCAGGTAGGACAGGATGGCGTCCACGTCGCCGCGGGAGAACACCTCCATGAATTCCGCGACCAGAGCCTTGTTCTGCTGCTCCGTGCTGACGCTTGCTGTACTGGTTGACACCGATTGGCCTCCTTTTGACCGTCACCCTCCGGGGAAGGCGAGAAACTGTGTGCAACAACGACGTTATGAGTCGATGTGGCCTGAGTCACCCTCGCGTTTCGCGCCTCTTGTGGGTTGTCACAACCGGGCCGAGGCGGCCCGACCCCGTGTCATCGGCCACCGCCGCTGAAGGTGTTCATCAATCCGCCGTCGACGGGCACGATGGCGCCGTACATGTAGGTGGACAGCGCGACATCGACGATGACCTGCGCGATCTCCTCCGGGCGGCCGGTACGACCGGCGGGGATGGACGAGACGATGCGTGCCCGTGCCCGATCGCTGAGTCCGGAGGTCATGTCGGTATCCACAAAACCCGGGATGACCAGGTTGACGCGGATGTCGCGCGGGGCGAGCTCCGCGGCGAGGACCTGGGTCAGGCCGCTGAGACCGGCCTTCGCCGAGCCGTAGGCGACATCGCCCGGGAATCCCCGGAAGCCCACCACCGCACCGACATTCACGATCGACGAACCGGGTTCGAGAATCGGGACCGTGGCCTTGCACATCTCGAAGGCGCCGGTGAGGTTGGTGGTCAACACAAGATCCCAGTCCTCCCGACTCAGGTCGTCGACCCGTCCACCGCGGTGCACGCCGGCGACGTTGATCAGGCCGTGGGCGCCGCCGTGCTCCTCCTTGACGGTGGCCAATGCGCGGGCCACCGACGAGGAATCGGTGATGTCGGTCTTCAGCTCCAGGACCTGCGCCGGCCTGGTGAACGGTGTGGTCGCCACGCCGCGCGCCAGGGAAACAACGTAATCGCCTCGGGTCGTGAGGTTCTCGACGACCGCCCGGCCGATGCCGCGCGACCCGCCGGTGACGATCCAGACCCGGGAACCGGCGCTCATGACTTCAGGAAACCGGTCAGTTCGGCGAGGTAGCGGTCCCGGTCCTCGAGGAACGGGGCGTGACCGCAAGCGTCGAACGGGACGAGCCGAGCACGGGAGTTGAGCTCGAGGACGGCCTCGGCACCGGCGAAGGGGACGAAGGCGTCGTCCCGGCCGTGCAGGAGCAGGATCGGGATGTCGAGCCCGCCGAGCTCCTTGCGCAGGTCGGTGCGGGCGAGGTCGCGAAGCGAGTCGTCCCCGGCCGGGCCCATCTCCAGGAACATTCCCCAGATCCAGTCCAGGACATCGGAACTCGGGGGAGTCGCGCACACCGCGCCGGCCACACCGCGGAAGGTGTCGGCGCGGTTGGCGGCGGCACCTGCCAGGACTCCCTCGACGTCCTCGGTGGAGCCGCCGTAGGGCCAGTCGTCGGTCGCGGTGTAGCGCGGCGACGCACCGCCGGTGAGGACCAGGCCGCCGGCTCGCGAGCCGAGAGCGGCCGCGGCGGCGGTCGCGACGGCCCCGCCGAGAGACCAGCCGTTGATGACGGGGGAATCCAGGCCGAGATGGTCGACCACCTTCACCACATCGTCGGCCATGGTCGCGATCGAGACATCCTCGAAGTCCTTGTCGGAGCGTCCACATGCCCGCAGATCGACGAGCACGACCTCGTGACCCGCGGCCTTGAGCGCGGGGGCGGTGGTGTCCCAGCAGCGGGTGTTGGCGCCCCAGCCGTGGATCAACACGATGGGACGTGCGTCCCCACGGTGGTGCTCGAAGTAGATCCGGCGATCGTTCTCAACCGCGAGATAGCTCATGGACTTCTCCTTCATCGTCGAACTCGATTTCGAAAAACTTGTCGGTCTTGGTGGGTTCCTCGTGCCGCAGGGCACGGGGGACGAGTGGCGGGGCGTCGGCGAAATGGGGGATGACGTGCTCGGCGAGGAGCTCCATCGACCGCACGACGTCGTCGTGGGGCATACCGCCGAACCGCATCCAGCAGATGAGATGGTCGAGACCTGTTTCCTCGCGCAGGATCTCGATCTCGCGGATGAGCCCGTCGGGGTCGCCGACGTAGCAGATGCCGCCTTCGCGCAGGCCGGTCAACGACATCGCGCCCTCCGCCGCGGCCTCCGCCAGGGCCGCGTAGCGTTCGTAGCCCGCCGGCGTCGCGGCACCCTGCGGCACCGCGGACATGACGTTGTCGAAGTACCACTCGAGACTCGGCCGGGCCCGGCGGACGGCCTCCTCGTCGTTCTCGGCGAGGTGGATCTGCCAGTTCATCGGGAAGTCGAGGGACAGCGGGTCGCGACCGCGGTGCATCAGTGTGCGTTTGGCGTTGACGACGAACCCGTTCAGCTCGGGCAGGGTCATCAGGGTCGGCGTCACGAGCATGTTGTGTCCGTGGTCGGCGACCAGGTCGAAGGTCTCGGGACTGATCGACGCCACGTAGATCGGAGGCGTCGGCTGCTGGAGGGGTGCGGGCCGGCAGTCCACGGCGTCGATGTGGAAGTGCTTGCCGTGGAACGTGTACGGCTCGCCGACCGCCTTGGTCCACAGTCCGGTGACGATCTGGAACGCCTCGTCGAAGACCTCCCGGCTGACGTCCTGTTTGTCGGCGACCCCCATCGCACGGAACTCGTGGGGCTGGTAGCCGCGTCCGACGCCGAAGTCGAGCCGGCCGCCGGAGATGACGTCGACCATCGCGAAGTCCTCGGCGATGCGGACCGGCCAGGCGAGTGTCAGGTTGCTGACCGCGATACCGATGCGCATCCGGGAGGTGCGGGCGGCGATGGCCGCCGCCGCGACCTGCGGCGACGGCATCGACCCGTAGGCGCTGCCGTGGTGTTCGGCGAGCCAGACCCCGTCGAACCCGAGGCGCTCGGCGATCTCGACCTGCGAGAGCATCTCCTCGTAGGCCCGCCGAAAGTCCCGGTCCGGACTCTCCAACACGTAGAACAGGCTGAACTTCACACTGTTGACGTTAGGAATCGGCGTGCGTCACGGGAACGGGAGAATCCGCGGCGGTTGTGGGTTCCCACAAGTCGGGGGTCCCGGCCGCCTGTTCGCGGAGTCGCCGTTTGTCGAGTTTTCCGACACTGGTCCGCGGGAGGGTGTCGACGGCGACGATCCGTTCGGGCACCCACCAGCGCGGGACACGCTCGGCGAGCTCGGCCCCCACCGCCTCCACGTCGATACCCTCGTCGCCGACCACATAGGCGACGGGACGCTCCTGCCAGCGCGGATGCGGAACGGAGACCACCGCAGCCTCGTGGACGGCCGGGTGTTCGATCAGGGCCTCCTCCAGCGCGACGGAGCTGATCCACTCGCCGCCGCTCTTGATGAGGTCCTTGGTGCGATCGACGATCGTGAGGTAGCCGTCTTCGTCGATGACACCGATGTCGCCCGTGCGCAACCAGCCGTCGTCGAACTTGTCCGGATGATCGGCACCGTAGTAACCGGTGGCGACCCACGGTCCGCGGATCAGGATCTCCCCGCGGCTGATCCCGTCGTGGGGCATGACCCGGCCGTCGTCGTCGACGAGTTTCCACTGGAGCCCCGGGAGGAGCCGTCCCTGTTTCCGGATGTACGCCCAGCGGCGTTCCGGGTCGTCGTCGGTGGATGCCGGCGGACGGGAGAACGTCGCCATCGGCGAGATCTCGGTCATGCCCCAGCCCTGGAACACCGGGATGCCGAGTGCCTCGAGGTCGCGGATGAGGCCCAGGGTCGGCGTCGAGCCGCCCAGGACCAGCGCGCGGAGGCTGCTCAGGTCGGTTCCCGCGGCCTGCGCATGGGCGAGCAGGTCCACCGCGACTGTCGGCACCATCCCGGTGTAGGTCACCCGCTCGGCGGCGATGATGCCGGCGATGTGTGCGGGTGTGGGATGGGGTCCGGGCAGGATCTGCGACGCCCCGGACATCAGCGCCGCGAACGGGACTCCCCACGCGTTGGCGTGGAACATCGGGACCACCAGCAGGACGCGGTCGCGTTCGGAGATCGCATGTCCGTCGGCCAGGCAGGCCGCCATCGTGTGCAGATACAGGGACTTGTGGGAATATCCAACACCCTTCGGCGCCCCGGTCGTACCCGATGTGTAGCAGAGCACGGCCAGCTCGTCGTCCGCGCGGGCGACGGGTGCCGCGATCGGTTCCGCGGAAGCGACCATCGAGTCCAGAGTCGTTCCCGCCGAGACTCTCTCGTCGTCGGCGTCGATCGGGATCACCGGCATGTCCGGACGCCGTTCGCGAGCGACGGAGAGCAGGTGGTCCAGCGACGGATCGGCGAAGACCATCGCATCGTCGGCATGGTCGACGATGTAGGCGATCTCGTCGGGGGAGAGCCGGATGTTGATGGTGTGCAACACGGCCCCGGCGAGCGGGACCGCGAGGTACAGCTCCAGGTGCCGCCGGTGGTTCCAGGCCAGCGTGCCGACCCGGTCGCCCGGCCGCACACCGCTCGCGACGAGGGCCGACGCGAGCCGCAGGACCCGGTCGGCATAGTCCCGATACGTGTACCGGAAGACCTCGGCGCCGTAGACGTGATCGACGATCTCCTTGTCGCCGAACATGTCTCGTGCCCGGTACAGGAAGTCGGTGATCAACAGCGGGTGCGCCGCCGGAGAGTGGTTCATGCAGGGACCTCCACCGACGATCGTGCGGCCAGGCGGGCCCGGACCTCGGGAACGACCTTGCCGGCCAGTAGTTCGATGCGGGCGCTGCCGCTGTCGATCGACTCGCCGGGCAGCTGCGCCCAGAAGTGCACGTCCTCGATCTGCGGGGTGGCGGTCAGCAACGCGGTGAGCTCGTCGACCGCGGTGGCCGGATCCCAGAGGGTGAACGAGCCCGCGTCGACGAGCTGTCCGGGGTCGGTGAACTGCGGGATGGGACCGAAGGCGCCCATCTCGATGTACTTGTTGATCTGGTAGAGCGCGTGGGTGCCGATGCGCGACCACTCCCGCTCGGGATCGTCGGCGATGATCGTCCACTGACCGGCGAAGATCCGACCCTCGTCACGGGACCGGCCGAGTCGCTCGAGTGCATCCAGGTACGACGCATGATGGACGTTCTGGGTGCTGAGGAATCCGTCGCCGATGCGGGCGGCCCGCTCGATCGCCGGATCGGCCATCGCACCGACCAGGAGATCGGGCGTCGTCTCGGGGGTGGGCGTGACGGGCAGGGCGGGCTTGCGCAGACGTTTGCCGTCGAACGGTTCGGCCGATCCGGACCAGCAGCGGCGCACGATCTCCACGCCTTCCTCGAGCAGGCTCGGGCGGTTGATCAGGCGCCGGTCGAAGGCCTCGAACTCCGGTTCCCAGTAACCCTGTCCGACGCCGAGCGAGAACCGTCCGCCGGTCAGCAGGGACAGCGTGGCCGAGTCCTCGGCGAGTCGGATCGGGTTGTGCAGCGGCGACACGACGAGGTTGGTGCCGATCTTCATCGTCGTCGTCCGGTCGCCGATCGCGGAGGCGAGCAGGAACGGCGACGGGGTGTAACCGTCCTCCATGAAGTGGTGCTCGGTCAGCCAGACCGAGTCGATCCCGATCGACTCCGCCCAGGTGATCTGGTCGAGCGTCGCGCGGTAGAAGTCACCGAAACCGCGCGAGTTCCCGGGCGGATTGCGGAAGTCGTACCAGAGTCCGAAGTTGACGTCCGACGTACTCATTGCATGGTCCTTTCACCGACGGTGTGGTCGGTGTCACTCTCGGTCAAGAATGTGACGACGGGAAGGTACCGGGAAGTCGGTCGTTGTCGGAAATCCCAAGGACCCCGCTGCCTGTTCGCGGACGGATGGAACCGAGTGCCGCTCGTGCGCGTCCAAGTTGGCAGGTCGCCGGGCCCGACGGCGGCGTCCGAGGTGGGTACGATCACCGCATCGTCCGCGACCGGGAGGATCGTGGGCGGGAGATGGACGGGGGTGAGCAGATGGGCGGTATCGAGCCGAACCGCATCGCGATGGACGTCGAGCAGGTATCTGCGGTCGCGGCCTACTACCGGCGTTCGTCGCTGGTGCTCGATGCCGTCGCCGACGACCTCGCCGCTCACGACTTCGGCCGGTGGGCGCGCACCGATGCCGGTCCCGACGCGGCGTCGTCGATCAGGCCGTCCGCCGCGACCTACGCCGAGCTGAGCGCGTCGCTGTCGGCCCGTCTCCGCTCGCAGTCACGGGCCGCGGCCGTGCTCGCACAGAACCTGCGCGACTCCGCGAACGGCATGGCCGACGGTGATGCGCAGGCGGCTGAGGAGATCGCACGTGCGACACCGGGGTCCGGGGCGGGCGCGCAGTGAGGCGGGGCCAGGACTCCCTGACCGCCCTGCGGACGGACGCGCAGGACGGCGTCGCCGCACTCACCGAGCTGCTGGCAGCCGGGCGGCTGATGGGCGTACCCGTCCCCGACGACGCCTCGGTCCGGGCCGGCCTCCGGGCGGTCGACGACTTCGACATCACCGCGCTGTCGGCGGACAGCCGGGTTCTGATCTCGGCTCACCGGGCCGTCGCCGAACAGCTGCACCACCTGCCCGAACAGCGGGTGCGGCTCGACGGTTGGCACGGCAGGTCCGCGTCACTCGCGATCGACGCGGCCGTCGACCACCAGCGGCGTGCGGAATCCGACCTCTACCTGCTGCACACGATCACCGACGCCACCTCGGCGGCCGCATCGGGGATCGACCGGTTGCTCCGTACCTTCTACCTGGCGGTCGCCCGGCTGACGGCGCCGAGCACTGCGGCGACACCACCGGCCGAGCTACCTCAGGCCGTGGTGACCGGACGCGTCCCGCTCGACGTCGCGGTCGAGGACATCCGGTCACGGGTCGAGCTGTTCACGACCTCGGTCGACGCCACGCTGCGCGGGATCGCCGGCATCCTCGACATCCTCAACCGGTCCCTCGACGGGATGGACGACGATCCCTACCCCGTCGAGTCCGAGACCGGGCAGCCGAAAGACGGTGACTCCGTCACCCCACCCGGGGCGCAGCCGGTCGAATCGGTCCGTCCGCAACCGGTTCCGGCCGAGCCGCCGGTCGCGCCGACCGAGACGGTGGGTGCGGCGCGGGAGTCCGACGAGCACCGGGAAGGCCAGGACATCCCGTTCCGGCTGAGCGGCGCGCCGTCCGCGGAACCCGATGTCGCGCACACTGTTCCGGGAGTGGAGGCGGCCGGTGCCGTCGAGGGTAGACCGGCGGCCGGTCCCGACGGGGGATCGCCGACGCCGACCCACGTCGTCGTCGACACCCGCGAGGGTGACACCCCATCGACCGATCCCGACACCGACACGACGCCCGAGCGGTCCGCGGGCGACCTGGCCCTGGCCGGTGACCAGTGAGCCTCGCCGACCAGATCGAGGCCCTCGCGCGCTCGGCCACCGCGGAGGTGGCAGACGCCGCGCACCGTTTCTCCGCTGCTCAGCGAGATCTCGACCGTTCGATGGCCGAACACCGGCGCACCGCCGCCGCATCGGAGACCGAACGGTTGCGGGCCGAACTCGAGCACGAGGCCGACGCCGCCGACGCGCTGCCCGGCATCATGCTGCCCGCCGACAAGGCCGACGCCAGTCCGCATCTACCGCCGCCGAACGCATAGGCTGTCTGCTGTGCCAGGCAAGAAGCGTTCGAAACCATCGCAGCCGCCCGCAAAGCTGATGGCCGCGCTCGGCCGTCGGGGACCACACCGGGTCCTGCGCGGCGACCTCGGGATCGTCGGTACACGCGGTGAGGTGTTCACCCCCGCCGGCGGGGAGAGGCTGCCCGCCATCGCCTTCGGGCACGGCTGGCTGTCCCCGCCGAGTCGCTACCGCGACCTGTGCAAGCATCTGGCGTCCTGGGGCATCGTGGTCGCTGTCCCGGCCGACCAGCAGGGCGTTCTGGTCTCCGACGATGCGATGGCCGCGCAGCTGCGCTCGGCGCTGTCGATCGTGACCCGGGTCCGGCTGGGCTTCGGCGAGATCACCGTCGACCCGGCCAAGGTGGGTTTCGCCGGTCACGGATTCGGGGCGTCGGCCGCCGTCATCGCCGCGTCAGGGGGCGTCCTGCACGGTCAGCCGCAGCCCGAGGTCCGGGGAGTGGCCGCGCTGTTCCCGGCGCCGACCACCGCCGGACTCCTGCCCGCTGCGCGCAGCGTCCGTGCGCCCGGTCTGATCGTCTCCTCGATCGGCGAACTCGACACCATCGACGGCAACGCACTCCCGCTCGCGCAGGCGTACGGCGCCGACCACGCCTCCGACGATGAACATCGTGCGGTCCTCCGTACCCCGCCCGGCGCGACGTCGCGCGGCCTCCTCGAACACCGGACGATCGGGGCGCTGTGGGGGAGCAACGGCGCGGACAAGAAGACGCACACCGCCGTGCGCGCCCTGGCCACCGGTTTCCTGCTGCACACGCTTACGCAGGACGCCGAGTACCAGGCGTTCTCCGATCCCGACACCGTTCTCGGCAAGGTGCCGGCCGTCGACCTCGACGACCCGCCGGAGGTGCAGGACCGCATCGCCAAACTGCTCGGCACCAAGGAGCGCAAGCGTCGCCGGGCGGCGTCTCCGGTACCTGCCGCGGCACCGAACGTCGTGGTCCCCAAGACCCTGGAGTGACGCCCCGCACGGTGGCGCGTCGTTCTCCCCGCGCGGGCGCGTTGTTCTCACCGCACGCAGGTACGCTGACTAGCTATGTGTGGAATCGTCGGATACGTGGGGCGGCGCGATGCCCTGGACATCGTCGTCGAGGCTTTGCGACGGATGGAGTACCGCGGGTACGACTCGGCGGGCGTCGCCATCCTCGACGGCGCCGGTAACACCGCGATCCAGAAAAAGGCCCTCCGGATGGAGAACCTGGAGAAGCAGATCGCGACCGTCGGCCGTGAGTCGTTGTCGGGAACCACGGGCATCGGCCACACGCGGTGGGCCACCCACGGCAAGCCGACCGACCGCAATGCGCACCCGCATGCCAGCGACGACGGCAAGATCGCGGTCGTCCACAACGGCATCATCGAGAACTACGCCGAGCTGCGGGCCGAGCTCGAAGAGGACGGCGTCGAGTTCGGGTCGGAGACAGACACCGAGACCGCCGTCCACCTGGTCTCCAAGTACTACGCCTTCGGACCCACCGCCGGTGACTTCGTCTCCAGTGCATATGCGGCACTGCAGCGCCTCGAGGGCGCGTTCACCCTCGTGTTCACCCACGCCGATCACCCGGACACCATCGTCGCCGCCCGCCGGTCGACCCCGCTCGTGGTCGGCGTCGGCCAGGGCGAGATGTTCGTCGGTTCCGACGTGACCGCGTTCATCGAGCACACGCGCGAGGCCGTCGAGCTGGGGCAGGACGAGGTCGTCGTCATCACCGCCGACACCTACACGATCACCGACTTCGACCGGAACGAGCGCGCGGGCAAGCCCTTCCACATCGACTGGGATCTCGCCGCGGCAGAGAAGGGCGGCTACGACTTCTTCATGCTGAAGGAGATCGCCGAGCAGCCCCGTGCGATCGCCGACACCCTCCTCGGTCATCTGCAGAACGGGCGCATCGTGCTCGACGAGCAGCGGCTGACCGACGACGACCTGCGCGATGTCGACAAGGTCTTCGTCGTCGCCTGTGGCACGGCCTACCACGCCGGTCTGCTGGCGAAGTACGCAATCGAGCACTGGACGCGTCTGCCCGTCGAGATCGAGCTGGCCAGCGAGTTCCGGTACCGCGACCCGGTCCTCGACCGGTCGACGCTGGTCGTGGCGATCTCCCAGTCGGGTGAGACCGCCGACACCCTCGAGGCCGTCCGGCACGCCAAGGACCAGAAGGCCCGCGTGCTGGCGATCTGCAACACCAACGGTGCGCAGATCCCGCGCGAATCCGATGCCGTGCTCTACACCCACGCCGGTCCGGAGATCGGTGTCGCGTCCACCAAGTGCTTCCTCGCGCAGATCGTGGCGGCCTACCTGGTCGGACTGGCGCTGGCACAGGCGCGAGGCACCAAGTACGCCGACGAGGTGGCCCGCGAGTTCGCCGCGATCGAGGCCATGGCCGATTCGGTCGCCGAGGTCCTCGGGACCATGGAGCCGGTCCGCGACCTCGCCCGGTCGCTGTCCCACCACAACACTGTGCTGTTCATCGGTCGTCATGTCGGCTACCCGGTGGCGCTCGAAGGTGCGTTGAAGCTCAAGGAGCTCGCCTACATGCACGCCGAGGGCTTCGCCGCCGGTGAGCTCAAGCACGGCCCCATCGCCCTCATCGAGGACGGCCTGCCGGTCATCACCGTGATGCCGTCCCCTGACGGTCGCGCGGTGCTGCACTCGAAGATGGTCAGCAATATCCGGGAGATCCAGGCCCGCGGTGCGCGCACCATCGTCATCGCCGAAGCCGACGACGTCGCCGCCCGCGCCGTCGCCGACGAGTTCATCCCGATCCCGAAGACGCCGACGCTGCTGCAGCCGCTGGTCTCCACGGTGCCGCTGCAGGTGTTCGCCGCCAGCGTCGCCCAGGCCCGCGGTTACGACGTCGACAAGCCGCGCAACCTGGCCAAGTCGGTGACCGTCGAATAGACCGGCACCCATGCCGACCCGGTACCTGACCGCCGACGAGGTCCGCGACGCCGAGCGGGCGTCGGGAGACCTGCTCGCCGACGGGACGCTGATGCGCCGCGCCGCGCACGGCGTCGCGCAGGCCGTCGTCGGCGCGCTGAAGCGGACCGGCGGCTGCTACGGCCGGTCGGTGGGTGTCGTCGTCGGTGCCGGTGACAACGGTGGCGACGCGCTCTTCGCCGCCGCCGAACTCGCCCGCCGCGGAGTCGCCGCGCATGCAGTGTTACTCGCCCCCGACAAGGCGCACCCGGCCGGACTGCGGGCGTTCCGGACGGCCGGCGGCCGGGTCGACGACGCTCTGCCCGCCGGGCTCGACGCCGTCATCGACGGGGTCGTGGGCATCGGCGGCAGGGGACCGTTGCGCCCCGCGGCCGCGGCGGTCTTCGCCGGTCTCGATCCCGAAACCGTCGTCGTCGCAGTCGATCTGCCGTCGGGTGTCGACGCCGACACCGGCGAGGTGCACACCCCGTCGGTCCGGGCCGACGTCACCGTCACCTTCGGTTTCCCGCGTCGTGCGCATCTTCTGGCGGCGCCACGGTGCGGCCGGGTGATCGTCGTCGACATCGGCATCGGTGATCCCGTCGAACCCGATGCGCGGCAAGTCATCTCGTACTCGGATGCCGAGATCGACTGGCCCGTACCGGGTCCCGCGGACGACAAGTACACCCAGGGCGTGGTCGGGGTCATCGCCGGCTCACACCGCTACCCGGGTGCGGCCATCCTGGCCGCCGGGGCCGCGGTCACCGCGACCTCGGGTATGACGCGATACGTCGGTTCGGCGCACGCCGAGGTGGTGTCGCACTTCCCCGAGGTGGTCGCCGCGCCGGACCTCGCCGACGCCGGCCGGGTCCAGGCCTGGGTCGTGGGCCCCGGCATGGGCACCGACGCCGCTGCGACGGCGCTGCTGCGTACCGTCCTCGACTCCGATCTGCCGGTGCTCGTCGACGCCGACGCGCTCACCATCGTGTCGAACGAACCCGGGCTCGTCGCCGGTCGTGCGGCACCGACGCTCCTGACCCCGCACGCCGGTGAATTCGCGCGGTTGACCGGGTCCGAGGTGGGAGCCGATCGGGTGTCCGCGGTCGCCGACCTCGCCGCCCGATGGGGCGTCACAGTTCTCTTGAAGGGCCGGATCACGCTGGTCGCCGATTCGTCGGGGAGAGTCGTCGGCAATGACGCCGGATCGTCGTGGGCCGCGACCGCCGGCGCCGGTGACGTCCTGGCCGGCATCGCCGGCTCACTGCTCGCCGCCGGCCGGTCGCCGCAGGAGGCGGGGGCCTGGGCGGCCCGCGTCCACGCCCGCGCCGCACTGCTGGCGAGC
>NZ_JAJQJP010000011.1:0-9385 GCF_021245825.1 Gordonia metallireducens
GCGCCGTCCCTGGCGCACCGGCCCGCCGGTGTGGTCCCCGATGATGTTCGGGGAGAGGGTTTCTCGGACTACGAGGCAGTCCCGGTCTCGATCGCCTGCTGATGGTTGATGCTCTCCACCTCGATACGGCGCGGCTTGGCCTTCTCGGCCACCGGGATGGTCACGGTGAGCACGCCGTTGTCGTAGCGGGCGGAGATACCGGCACTGTCGATGGAGTCACCGAGGGTGAGCTGGCGTCGGTAGGTTCCGGAGAACCGTTCGCTGGCCAGCCACTCGACGCCCTCGTCGGACGGGGCAGATCGCTGGGCGGACAACGTGAGTACGCCGTTGTCGACGCTCACGTCGATCGAGCCCGGGTCGGCGCCCGGTAGGTCGGCGACGAGCATGTAGTGGTCGTCGACCTTGTAGAGGTCCAAGGGCATGAACTTGGGAGTACGCGCGGTTCCGGCAACCGAACCGGTCAGCATGCCCCGGGCCCAGGCATCCATGTCGGAAAACGGATCGAAACGCAGCACAGCAGTTCACCTCCTGTCTCACAAGGCTGCCCGCCACTCGTCCGGCGAGCAGCTCAACGCTGTACTGACATCGAAGATAGCACCGGATTCCGCACTCGTCTAGCACTCTCGGGTGGAGAGTGCTAACGAGTTCCCGGGCGGTGTCCGCCGCCTCGGCTCAGCCGAGTTCGGTTGCGTCGATGGTGAATCCGGCGTCGCGAAGGCGATCGATCAGGGCGTCGCCCATGGCCGCGGCGGTCGTCAGGACGCCCGTCCGGGCCGGTAGGCGGTCGCGGTCGAGTGCGAGTGCCAGGGCGCTCTCGGCGAGCATCACCGCGGTCGCCTTGTAACCGGGGTCGCCCTGCGCACGCATCTGTGCGCGGTAGCGTCGGCCGGTGGTCGTCCGGGTGAACGTCTCGACCACGAAATATCCACTGTTGCGGGACTTCTCGCTGGGGCCGTCGCCCGGCTTCGGAAGGACGCGGTCGAGGAGGCGGCGGGTGGGGCCGAAGCTCATCGCGCCCATGAACGCACCGGTGCCCACGGCCACCGCGCCGGCGGCGAGGGTCGACAAGGCCGGGACCCCGCCCACGTTCATCGTCTCCGCATAGTGGAAGTTCAATCCGTAGGCGTTGTCCAGCAGTGCATTCGACCGCCGGACGATCCGGGTGTTGTGTGCGGCCATGAAGAACGGGGCGAGCGTGCCGCGCAGCGACGGGTCGACCTTCTTGGCGTTGATGATCGACAGGTCGCTCGGTTCGTCGGACAGACTGACCCGGGGGACCTCACCGGGGCCGCCCGAGAGGGCCTGCGGGTTGAGCATCAGGCGCCGGGCCTGAGAGTTCTTGGCCTCGTCGGCGATGACCCGCATCGAGTCGATGGTGCCGCCGGACAGGCCGCCGCGCATCGACTTCACCACGAGCGTGGTGTCGGTCATCTCGCCGGCACCGTCCTCGGCGACCTTCTTGTAGAGCGCGTAGGTGGTGATGTCGGAGGGGACGGAGTCGAAGCCGCAGGAGTGGACGATGCGCGCGCCCGAGGCGACCGCGGTGTCGTGTGCCTTGTCGATGGAGTAGCGGACGAAGGGGACCTCGCCGGTGAGGTCGACGTAGTCGGTCCCGGCGGTGGCCGCCGCGACGACGAGCGCCTCGCCGTACTTGAGGTAGGGGCCGACCGTCGTGCAGACGACCTGGGTGCGGGCGACCATCGCGTCGAGCGCTGCGGGCGAGTTGGAGTCGGCCACGATCAGCGGCCAGTCCCGGGCGCGGAGGGGGAGTCGTTCGCGGACCTGGGTCAGCTTGGACTCGTTGCGGCCGGCGAGCGCCACCTTGGTGCCGATCGGGGCGTGGTCGGCGAGGTACCGCGCGGTGATCTCGCCGACGAAGCCGGTGGCGCCGTAGACGACGACGTCGAACTCGCGGCCGTGCGACCCGGCTCCGGACTGGTTGCCGTTGCTGTTTGTCTCGGTGTTCGATTCCCCGCTCATCTCTCCGACTTTACGTGGGACGCGGGTCACATGTGACCGGAGAGTCAGTTACCTCCCGCGGCCACTGCGCCGGGAGGCGGCACGCGCGGCGAACGGTGCCACGAACAGCATGAGGAGCACCCGCAGGATCTGCGCCGCGACGACAAAGGCCACGTTGCCGCCCGCGCCGGTGGCCGCCGCGAGGACGGCGTAGATGCCGCCCGGGGTGGTCGCCAGGTAGCAGTCGAACATCGACTCACCGGTCCAGGCCGACAGCGCGACACCGAGCAGCGCGCATCCGACACCGATGGCCAGGATCAGGGCCAGCGCATGCGGCAGGACGCGGCCGATCGCCCGGAGACGGTCCATGGTGAACCCGAGTCCGGCCTGCCACCCGATCAGCGCATAGGCGACGGTGAGCAGGATCGGGGACACCGCGGCGTCGCCGGCGACACCGGTGAGTTCGGCCGCCGTCGAGATCGCGAGGGGGCCGAGCAACCCGGCGGCCGGGAGGCGCAGCAAACGTCCCACGGGGATGCCGACACCCAGGCAGACGACGAGCAGTAACAGGCCCCACCCCTGGTCGGTCCACGACGCCGGGACCACCTCGACCGCGCTCTCGCCGGCCCCGAAGACGAGGGAGGCGACGAGCGGGATCGTGACGGTGACGAGAGCGACGCGAAGGTACTGGATGACCGCGACCATCCGTTCGTCGCCCCCGAATTCACGGGTGAGGGCGACCAGCCCGGAGGCGCCGCCGGCCACGAGGGCCAGCGAACCGGTCAGCGGGTCGACGTCTCGGTGCAGTCCGAGGAGAGCCCCGCAGACGACCGAGATCGCCAGGGTCGCGACGCCGATCACCAGGACCGGGAGCCACGACGAACCCAGTCCGCTGATCGTCTCCGGGTCGGCCATCGTCCCGATGAAGACGCCGAGCACACCCTGGGACGAGACGAACGCCCAGCGCGGCACGATCGGGGCGTCGGGGTCGTCGTCGGAATTGCGTTGCCGGGGTGCACGACCGGCGATCGCGAGTAGACCGGCGACGACGAGACCGGCGAACAGGGCAGCGGCGTCGACGTCGAAGAACTCGAGGATCAGCGTCGCGGCCGCGGTCAAGAGGGCCAGCAGTGTCCAGCGACGCATTGTGCCCACAGTAGGGCAGCATCTCGCGGGCCGCCGCGGGTGGGCGAGGCCGGCGACCGGGGGTCAGGCCGGCTGTGCGGTGCCCAGGCTCAGTGCCCCATGGGGTTTCGGCACACCTGGTTGATAGAAGGAGTCGACGGTGCCGAGGGCGAAGCCGGCCGCGGTCAGTTCGGCCCGGACATCCCGGGTGAGGTGGCACCCGCCGGCGACGCGTTTCTGGATCGGCTCGAGCCGACGCTGCCACGTGCGCACCTTCTCGTCGGGGGCGAGACCGTGTTCGAGGAAGGCCAGGGTGCCGCCCGGCCGGAGCACGCGCCGGATCTCGGCGAGGGCCGCGCCCAGGTCGGGGATGGTGCACAGGGTGAACGTCGACAGCGCGGCGTCGAAGGACTCGTCGTCGAAGGGGAGTTTCTGGCCGTCGAGGCCGGAGCGTTCGATCGGTACCGTCGAGCCGGCGACCCGGTCGGCGGCCATCCGCCAGCCGACATCGGAGGGTTCGACCGCGGCGACCTCGGTGAGCGTGCCGGGGTAGACGCCGACGTTGAGGCCCGACCCGAAGCCGACCTCGAGCACCCGACCGCTCAGCGGAGCGCAGGCGCGTTGCCGCAGCGGGGTCAGGGCGGACATGCCGCAGGTCATCTCGACCAGGTGCGGGACGATGCGGTCACCATAAAAACCCACGTGACCAGCGTAACGCCGCTCCCCGGCGCATCGCCGGGAGTTCGAGTCCCTACGCTTGAGGAATGAATCGACCGGTTCCGAATCCCTCGACGCTGCAGGCGCGGGTCATCGTCGACGAGATGATCCGGGGTGGCGTGCGGGAAGCCGTGCTCTGCCCGGGGTCCCGGAACGCGCCGCTGGCCTTCGCCCTGCACGCCGCCGACGCGGCGGGTCGGCTGCGGCTGCACGTCCGCATCGACGAGCGGTCCGCGGGTTACCTGGCGCTGGGTCTCGCGGTGTCGTCGAAGGAACCGGTGCCGATCGTCATGACCAGCGGCACGGCCGTGGCGAACATGGGTCCGGCGGTCTTCGAGGCCAACTACGCCCGCGTCCCGCTGGTCGTGATCAGCGCCAACCGGCCGTATGAGCTGCTGGGATCGGGCGCCAACCAGACCGTCGAACAATTCGGTCTCTTCGGCACCCAGGTGCGTGCCGCGATCAGCCTCGGCCTCGCCGAGCGCGACCTCGACACCAACAGCCAGTGGCGGTCGGCCGTCGGTCGTGTGCTCGCCGCCGCGCGCGGTGCCCGTACCGGCAACGCCGGCCCGGTCCAGTTCGACATCCCGCTGCGGGAACCGCTCGTGCCCGACCCGGACGAGGTCGGGGACGACGACCTGGGTTCGTTCTCCGGACGTCCCGGCGGGCTGCCGTGGACGCAGGCACCCGTCGGCAAACTCGACGTCCCCCTACCCATCGACCTCTCGTTGGACACGGTCGTGGTGTCCGGACACGGCTCGGGCGAGCATCCCGCACTCGCCGACGTACCGACGGTCGCCGAACCGACCGCGCCGCATCCGGCGACTCCGCTGCACCCGCTCGCCCTCGACTCGGTACGTCCCAAGCAGGCGATCATCTGCGGCCGTCCGACGCTGCACCGCGGGGTGTCGCGGCTGCTCGCCGACCCCGAGGTCCGGGTCTACGCGCTGACCACCGGTCCGCGCTGGCCGGACGTCTCGGGCAACGTCTTCGCGACCGGCACCCGTATCGAGGTCGTCAGCGAACCCCGCGAGGACTGGATCAAGGAGTGCGCCGCCGTCCAGGAACGGGTGGCCGGGGCGGTCGAGGCCGAGCTCGACGAACCCGGTCCGACCACCGGACTGCACGTCGCGCGCGCCGTCAGCGCCGCGATGGCTCCGGGCGACCAGCTCGTCGTCGGGGCGTCGAACCCGATCCGCGACATCGCCCTCGCCGGACGGGTCGCCGAAGGCGTGCGCGTTCTGTCCAACCGCGGCGTCGCCGGCATCGACGGGACCAACTCGACGGCGATCGGTGCCGCGCTGGCCCTCGACCACGAACGTCCCGGCGCCCGCACGATCGCGCTGATGGGTGACCTGACCTTCATCCACGACGCCACCGGCCTGGTCATCGGGCCCGGGGAGCCGCGGCCCGATTCGCTGCGGATCGTCGTGGCCAACGACGACGGCGGCGGGATCTTCGGACTGCTCGAACAGGGCGACCCGCGCTACAACGCCGGGCAGTACGCCGGCGCCTACGAGCGCGTCTTCGGAACCCCGCACCGCACCGACATCGCGTCGATGTGCGCGGGCTTCCACCTCCCGCACCGGCGCGTCGGCGTCGACGAACTGCGCGCCGTCCTCGCCGAGGAACCGGCGGCCGGCGGCATCGAGGTGATCGAGGTCGCCACGGATCGGGATCGGTTGCGATCGGTGCACGCGGCGATCGCGGCGCGCCTGAAAGCGTCGGCGGACTAGACCGCGCGACGGCGGTCCCGTACCCGGCCGGTTACCCTGAACGCCATGAATCCGGTGATCCAGCGACGCGTTCAGCTCGGGTTGCTCGTCGTCGGGATCACCATCACCGCGATGGCGTTCTCGCTCGTCGCCGGCTGCTTCAAGAACGACTCCGCCATCGAGGCCAGCAAGGCCACCGTGATGGCCGAGGTCGTCTCGGTGGATGCGCTGCACGCCGCGGTCGACTTCCAGACGCCCGACGGCTCGTTCCACAGTCCGCGCTTCGGTCTGCTCTATCCCACCGAGCTCAGCGAGGGACAGCGGATCAGCGTCGAATATGCCGCCTACAACCCGGATCTCGCGCGCCCCACCGGGCGCACCGCGATGCTCTCGATCATCCCGGGACTCTCCGTCGCCGTCGTCGGCTGGGTGGTCGTCGGCCTGCTGATGGTCGGGGTCGCGGAGTTCAGCCGACGCCGGAACCGCCGGACCGCGGAGACCGCCGGTTCCGCGGGCGAGGCCACGAGCGAGGCCACCGACGAGGAGTCCGTCAGCCCGCGATGACCGTCGTGGTCCCACCGGAGATCACGAGGGCCTCGTCGTCGCGCAGGAAATGCAGCCGATGGTCGGCGAACTCCTGCCGTGTCCGATCGATCCGGCCGCGTCCGCCGACGGTTCCCTCCGCATGCGGGACGACCGTGACATCGATGAGTTCGAGGCCGACGGTCGAGGTCAGCGGTGTCGCCTCGCTCGGGTCGTCGAGTAGCGCGAGTGGCGCGATGTCGGGACCGGTCACGCACGCCCCGGCACTGACCCCGATGTAGGGCAGGCCGTGACGGACCGCGTCGACGAGAGGGCGGTCGGCGCCGGCGTGACGGAGTGCACCGAGAAGGTGGAAGACGTTGCCGCCGGACACGAACACCGCGTCGATCTCGCTCAGCGCGCGGGTGAACGTGGCCGCCGAGACGAGTTCCGGATCGACGTCGACGACCTCGAATCCCTGATCGCGCAGGCTGCCGCGATCGAGGTCGAGCCAGGCCTGGTCGTCGTAGATCGACGACGCCGTCGGGATGAAGCCGATGCGGGCACCGGCGCCGACCCGGGGGACGAGGAAGTCGCGTACCGGCGTGAGCCAGCGGCTCAGCAACAGAAGGTCCATGTCGGGCACACGTCCACTGTGCACCGGCGGTGCGGGTCGCCGGGAATTCACCAGGCGTTGCGCGTCGTGTCACGCCTTGCGCCGCTGCCGGTCAGATCGACCGCGCAGGGTCGGGGTATGCGCGTTGCGATCGTCGCCGAGAGCTTCCTCCCGCAGATGAACGGGGTCGTCAACTCCGTCCTGCGGGTCGTCGAACATCTGGAGTCCACCGGCCACGAGGTGGTCGTCGTCGCCCCGGACACGCCGCGGGGATCTGCGTCCGCACCGCGGACGGTCGGTCGGCGTACGCCGGTGCATCTGGTGCCGGCGGTGCGGGTTCCACGGGTGACGTCCCTGCCGGTCGGGGTGCCGATGCCGCTGCTGTACCGGGTGCTGCGCGACTTCGCGCCCGACGTCGTGCACCTGGCCTCACCGTTCGTGGTGGGAGCCGCAGGTGCCGCGGCGGCGCGGGCGCTGGGTGTGCCGACGGTCGCGGTCTTCCAGACCGACGTCGCCGGGTTCGCCTCGGCCTACCGGCTGGGCGCGGTGGAGAAGGCGGCCTGGCGCTACACCCGGAAGCTGCACGAGATGTGCGATCTGACCCTGGTCCCGTCGACCGAGACGATGGCCGCTCTCGCCGCGCGCGGGGTGCCACGGTTGCGGAGATGGGGCCGGGGCGTCGACCTCGACCTGTTCTCTCCCGATCGACGGAGTGATGCGCTGCGCACCGAGTGGTTGCGCGGTCACGAGGATGCGCTGGTGTGCGGGTTCGTGGGTCGGCTGGCGCCGGAGAAGCATGTCGAGCGGCTGGCGGGACTGTCGGTGAATCCGCGGGCCCGGCTGGTGATCGTCGGAGACGGTCCCGAACGTGCCCGACTCGAACGGCTGCTGCCGGACGCGGTGTTCACCGGCGAACTCCGAGGAGAGGCGTTGGCGCGTGCGTACGCATCCTTCGACGTCTTCGCGCATGCCGGCGAACACGAGACGTTCTGCCAGACGATCCAGGAGGCGATGGCCAGTGGCCTGCCGGTCATCGCACCCGACGCCGGTGGGCCGCGCGACCTGGTGACCCCGTTCCGCACCGGTTACCTGCTCGAGGTCGCAGGTTTCGAGAAGACCCTGCCCGCGATCGTCGACTCGTTGCACGACGACGCGGTGCGGGCCGCCTTCGGCCGGGCGGCCGCCCAGGCGGTGCGAACACGGACGTGGCCTGCCGTGTGTGCCGAACTCGTCGGGCACTACCGATCGGTGACGGGCTCGGGTGTCGCGGCCGCTTTCGACCGGCCGGCCTGAGCCCGAGAATTGCTGGTTGCGCGCCAGACGGTAGGTTGACTCCCATGGCATCGACGGGCGCGAACCCACCTCAGCGAGCAAGTCTGGAGAAGGATCCGGCCGAGGTCGCGGCCATGTTCGACGGCGTCGCCCGCCGCTACGACATCACCAACACCGTGCTGTCCTTCGGGCAGGATCGCGGGTGGCGCAAGAAGACCCGCAAGGCGCTCGATCTGCGCCCGGGCGACATCGTCCTCGACCTCGCCGCGGGAACCGCGGTGTCGACCGTCGAGCTCGCGTCGTCGGGCGCCCACTGCGTCGCCGCCGACTTCTCGCTCGGCATGCTGAAGGCCGGCGCCCACCGCGACGTGCCCAAGGTCGCGGCCGACGCGCTGTCGCTCCCATTCGCCGACAACTCCTTCGACGCGGCCACCATCTCCTTCGGCCTGCGCAACGTCAACGACGTCCCCAAGGCCCTCGCCGAGCTGCGTCGGGTCCTGAAACCCGGTGGACGGCTGGTGATCTGCGAATTCTCCACGCCGACCCTCAAGCCGTTCCGCACCGTGTACATGGAATACCTGATGAAGGCGCTGCCCGCGGTCGCGACCAAGGTCTCCAGCAGTCCGGCCGCGTATGTCTATCTCGCGGAATCGATCCGGGCCTGGCCCGACCAGTTTGCCCTCGGCGACCTCATCCGCGACGCCGGGTTCGACCACGTGCGCTGGCAGAACATGACCGGCGGGATCGCTGCGATCCACTCCGCCCGCGCCTGAGTCCGATCACTCGCTGAGGTGCGAGCGGTCCGCCCACCGCTCCTGAGGTGCGCGCGGCCCGCCCACTGCTCCCTGAGGTGCGAGCGGAGCGAGCCACGAAGGGCCGGCGACCTCGTCTCACCAGGCCTTCGTGGGTCGTCGACTTCGATACGCTCCTTCGTCGCTACTCAGCCCGGCGGCTTTCGCTCCTCGCACCTAGTAATAGCTCGAAGGTTGTGAAATACGGGACATCCTCCTGTTGTGGTCGTAAGGGCTTGGTGTCCCAACCACAACAAGGAGGATGTCGATGTCTGACGCTAGTCCCTTGAGTCGAGGAACGAAACGCCGAAACGACCGTTTGAGCCGACTGCGGGAGATCGTGCGCCGCGATTACGCGGTGGTGGCGATTGATCTGGCAGCCAAGAAACAGGTGATCGTCGTCGCCGATCATGACTCCCGCGTGCTGGCCCGCAAGACCTTTGCCTGCACCCCGTGGAAATTGGGGTCGGCGATTCAGTGGAGTCGTGCCCAGGCTGAGGCGGCCGGGTTCACCGGCATCGTCATCGCCTGTGAACCGACCGGGCACCGCTGGAAAGTGGTGGCCGATCTGGCCGCCGCAGTCGGAGCGCAGATGGTGTGCGTGCAACCGATGGTCGTGGCACGGGCTCGGGAAACCGAAGACTTCACCCGCGACAAATCCGACGACA
>NZ_JAJQJP010000012.1:0-6711 GCF_021245825.1 Gordonia metallireducens
CCAACACCTGACCACCCGCACCCACCACCAGCTGCAACCAAACCAGGCCTACGTAGCTATCGCCGCTGCCTTGCTACGCCAACTGCACGTGGTGATCACCACCGCCACTCCCTGGGACCCGACCCTGGCGGGACCAACCCAGACTGCGGAGGTGAGCGCCGCCTGAACCCAGACCTCGCCGACCGGGACAAGCTCGCCGCACCTAGGGCATAACCCGCGCCTGAGCCTGAGCAGTCCCACCCGGCGCGACCCGAGCTCGGATGAAGGCTGTTGGGTACCAACCCGTTTGACCGCTAGGTAGAGCCCGCGCCAGGCACGACCCCGGCCGACCAACCACCACCAGCACCCGCACCCGGACCGCCCAACCAGGCCGCCCGGCAACACCCACACGCCCACACCCCACCACAGGACCCATTGACACAAACCCTCATAGGCTGCTCAGGCAGCGGTGATCGGGTCGCTGGTCTCGATCGGGCGGCGGTGGTCGGGTCGCTGGTCTCGATGGGGCGGCGGTGGTCGGGCCGCTCCGCGATCACGCCGTGAGTGGGTCGTCCTCGTCCCCGTCGTCGGCGAACTGGGTGCGGTAGAGCTCGGCGTAGCGACCGTTGCGCGCGAGGAGCGTCGGATGATCACCGCGTTCGACGACGCGGCCCGCTTCGAGCACCACGATCTGGTCGGCGGCGCGGATCGTCGACAGGCGGTGCGCGATGACGATCGAGGTGCGGCCCTCGAGGGCCTCGCCCAGTGCTTCCTGAACCGCCGCCTCCGAGGTCGAATCCAGATGTGCAGTCGCCTCGTCGAGGATCACCACCGACGGCTGTGCGAGCAGCAGACGCGCGATGGTCATCCGTTGCCGCTCACCGCCGGAGAGACGGTAGCCGCGTTCGCCGACGATCGTGTCGAGTCCGTCGGGCAACGACTTCACCAGTTCCTCGAGGCGTGCTCGACGCAGCGCGTCCCAGATCTCCTCGTCGGAGGTGTCGGGCCGTGCGAGAACGAGATTGGCGCGGATGGTGTCGTGGAAGAGGTGTCCGTCCTGCGTGACCAGTCCGACGGTGCGATGCACGGACGCGATCTGCAGGTCCCGGATGTCGACGCCGGCGAGCTGGACCGAGCCCTCGTCCACGTCGTACAACCTCGTGGCGAGACTGGCGATGGTCGACTTGCCGGCACCCGAACTGCCGACGAGGGCCACCATGCTGCCCGCCGGGACATCGAGATCCACATGGTGCAGAACCGTCTGCCCGGCCCGATTGTCCAGCTGGGCAACCTCTTCCAGGGATGCGAGCGAGACCTTGTCGGCCGACGGGTAGGCGAAGGAGACGTCGTCGAAGCGCACCGACACCGGTACCGGCCGGCCGCTCTCGGTGCCGGGGACCGGGCGGGCATCGGGGGCGTCGACGATCAGCGGGGTCAGGTCGAGGACCTCGAAGACGCGCTCGAAACTGACCAGCGCGCTCATGATCTCGACCCGGGCGTTCGCCAGGGCGGTGAGCGGTGCGTACATCCGGGTCAGCAACAGCGCGAGGGACACGACCGCGCCCGCCGACAGATGTTCGTGCACCGCAAGCCATCCGCCGAGACCGTAGACCAGTGCGAGCGCGAGCGCCGACACCAGGGTCAGGGCGGTGAAGAAGTAGGCCTGCAACATGGCTCGCCGGACACCGATGTCGCGCACACGATCTGCGCGGTCGGCGAACTCGCGGGATTCCAGGTCGGGCCGTCCGAACAGCTTCACCAGGGTGGCGCCGGGTGCGGAGAACCGTTCGGTCATCTGCGTCGACATGCGGGCGTTGTGCTCGGCCGCCTCCCGCGACAGGGCGGCCATCCGGCCTCCCATCCGACGCGCCGGGATCACGAACACCGGGAGCAGTACCAGAGCGAGAATCGTGATCTGCCAACTGATGTAGATCATCACGCCGAGCGTCAGGGTGAGCGTCACGAAGTTCGACACCACACCGGACAGGGTGTCGCTGAAGGCGCGCTGCGCACCGATCACGTCGTTGTTGAGCCGGCTCACCAGCGCTCCGGTCCGGGTCCGGGTGAAGAAGGCGACGGGCATGCGCTGGACATGGTCGAAGACCGCGCGCCGGAGATCGAGGATGAGACCCTCACCGATGTTCGACGACAACCAGCGGACACCGATGCCGGCCGCGGCCTCGGCCACCGCGATCAGTGCGATCGCCACCGCCAGCCCGACGATCATCGACTCGGCGCCGTTGTCGGTGATGAGGTTCACGACGCGCCCGGCGAGGAGCGGGGTCACCACGGTCAGGACCGCGGTGAACACCGACAGCACCAGGAACAGTACGATCCGCCGTCGGTGCGGGCTCGCGAACCCGCCGATGCGCCGCAGCGTCGCGCGTCGATCTCCCCGTAACCGCTTACCGTCCGGCGAGGTCGACGACTTGTACATCATGTCCCAGGCGACCGACTCCATACTCATGTCGCCCAGGGTAGAACTTAAAGTTCACTTGAGGTCCAATCGTGCGGCGGGATGCCCGGATCGGACGGGACGACCGGCACTCTCATCGATGCTCTAGGTTGGTAACTGAGGTCACAGCGGCGATCACGATCAGCGGATCGACCGGGGAAAGGTCGGCACGGCCGACGGTTAGGGGCGAGGCTCATGGCAGAACTCAAGCTCGGTTTCAAGGCGTCGGCGGAGCAGTTCGATCCGCGCGAGCTGGTGGAGATCGCGGTCGCAGCCGAAGAGCACGGGCTGGACTCCGTCGCGGTGAGCGACCACTTCCAGCCGTGGCGGCACAACGGCGGCCACGCTCCCTTCTCGCTCGCGTGGATGGCGGCCGTCGGTGAGCGCACCAAGCGCGTCCAGATCGGCACGTCGGTCATGACCCCGACCTTCCGCTACAACCCGGCCGTCATCGCCCAGGCCTTCGCGTCCATGGGCTGCATGTACCCGGGCCGGATCATGCTCGGTGTCGGTACCGGCGAGGCCCTCAACGAGTACGCCACCGGATTCCAGGGCGAGTGGCCCGAGTTCAAGGAGCGCTTCGCCCGCCTGCGCGAGTCGATCAAGCTCATGCGCGAACTGTGGACCGGCGAAGAGGTCAACTTCGACGGCGAGTACTACCACACGCAGGGCGCCTACATGTATGACGTTCCGGAACAACCGATCCCGGTGTATGTCGCCGCCGGCGGTCCGGTCGTCGCCCGCTACGCCGGACGCTCCGGCGACGGCTTCATCTGTACTTCGGGCAAGGGGGCCGAGCTCTACACCGAGAAGCTGTTGCCTGCGGTGAAGGAAGGTGCGGAGAAGGCCGAACGCGACTTCGACGCCATCGACAAGATGATCGAGATCAAGATCTCCTACGATCCGGATCCGGAACTGGCGCTGGAGAACACGCGCTTCTGGGCGCCGCTGTCGCTGACCCCCGAGCAGAAGCACAGCGTCAACAGCTCCACCGAGATGGAACGCCTCGCCGACGAGTTGCCGATCGAGCAGGTCGCCAAGCGCTGGATCGTCGCCTCCGACCCCGACGAGGCCGTCGAAAAGGTCAAGTTCTACACCGACGCCGGACTCAACCACCTCGTCTTCCACGCCCCGGGCCACGATCAGCGTCGCTTCCTGGAGAACTTCCAGCGCGACCTGGAACCGCGCCTGCGCAAGCTCGGCTAGTTCCCCGGCCCTTGGCGGGGGCGCCGTCGTGTTCGCGCTGGGGTGTTTCCTTCGCGCGGGCAGGATTACCTCCTGCGGGTGCCAGCCAATAAGTGCGAGGGAATCGGGCCCGCGGCAGGGTGAACGTCACGCGGGAACGGCTGAGCGCGTCCCCGCCGGCTGAGCTTGTCGAAGCCTACGAGATCGGTTGCAGCACCGCGGCGTCGAGGAGTTCGAGCACGCGCCGCACCGGCGGGAGGTCGTGTGCGCTCTGGCGTACACGCACCCGGATCGCACGGGTCGGAGTGGGGTCGACGATGGGGATCGCCACCACCCCCGGGGGCAGGTCGGTCAGGGCGAGCTGCGGTACCACCGTGAGGCCGACCCCGGCGGCGACGAAGCGGATCGCCGTCGGGTAATCCTGTGTCTCGATGCTGAAGTCGGGGACGAAGCCGACGGACGTGCACGCGCTGAGGAGTGCTTGACGGCACGGGCCGCGCGCGACGTCGTTGTCGACCCAGGGCACCTGGGATAGCTCCCGCAGGGTCACCGACTCGTACGCCGCCCACGCCGAATCGGCCGGTACCACAGCGTGATACGGGTCGGACGTCAGCGGGCGGCTGACGAACCCGGCGGGGTCGGGAACGGGGCGCTCGGTGTCCTCGACGTAGATCTCCACATCGGGCGAGGCCGTGGCCGCCGAGACGAGCTCGATGAGCCGCAGATCGAGTCGCAGGCCGGGGAACTCGCGCGAGATCGTGGCCACGATCGGCGGGATCCAGGCGGCGCCCGCGGAGGCGAAGTAGTTCATGCGCATCTGCCCGAGCCGCCCATCGCGCAGTTCTGAGATCAGCCCGTCCACCCGGGAGAGTTCCTCGAACACCCCTTCGGATTCGGCGGCGAGGATGGTGCCGGCCTCGGTGGGGACGATCCCACGGCCGTCACGCTCCACCAGGGTCAGTCCGGTCTCGCGCTGAAGGGTGGCGATGTGCTGGCTCACCGCGGATGGCGTGTAACCCAGGGCATTCGCCGCTCCGCCGATGGAACGCTCGCCGATGACCGAGCGCAGAACACGGAGGCGGTGGATGTCGACCATGGAATTGACGATACAGCCGGACTTAACAAAGTGGTAGAAACTTTCACTTGTCCTGAAGTGCTTCATGGCGGACGCTGATTGACATGACCTCGCGCCCCTCGTCCCCCTCTCTACTCGGCGTCTCGCTCCCGGCGTTGGCCGCCCTCATCACCGTCGTGCTGTGGGCGTCGGCGTTCGTGGGCATCCGGGCGCTGGGTGACTCCTTCTCGCCGGGGGCGATGGCGTTCCTGCGATTACTCGCGGCGGTCGTCCCGCTCACGGTCATCGTGCTGGTGGTGCGGTTGCGGCGACGCAGCGCCGCCGACGGCCGTCCGCTGGTCCCCGTGTTCCCGCGTGGACGCGCGTTGATGCTGGTCATCGCATATGGCGTCGCCTGGTTCGCCGGTTACACCATCCTGCTGAACTGGGCGGAACAGCATCTCGACGCCGGTACCGCGGCGCTGCTGGTGAACCTGGCGCCGATCCTCGTCGCCGTCGCTGCCGGTCTGTTCTTCGGCGAGGGGTTCCCGAGGCATCTGGTGATCGGCATGACCATCGCGTTCGCCGGCGTCGTGCTGATCGCCACGGGCGGATCCGCCACCGCCGACGCACATGCCGACTGGCTCGGCGTGCTCCTCGGGATCGCGGCTGCGGTGCTCTACGCCTCGGGCGTGCTCATCCAGAAGTCCGCGCTCCGTTCCGTCGACGCGCTGACCGCAACCTGGCTCGGTGCGCTCGCGGGTCTCGTCGCAACGCTCCCGTTCGCGCCGGCAGCAGTCTCCGAACTCGCCCACGCCGATGCCTCCGCGATCGTCGCGGTGATCTACCTCGGCGTCGGGCCCACCGCCATCGCCTTCTCCACCTGGGCATATGCGCTCGCCCGTACCGATGCCGGTGCCATGGCCGCGACGACCCTCGTGGTCCCGGCGATCGTCATCCTGATGTCCTGGGCGCTTCTCGACGAACTGCCGACCGGCGTCGGGATCATCGGCGGCGTGCTCTGCATCGGCGGGGTGGCGATCGCCCGTCAGTTGCTGCCGCGAACCCGCCGGAGCGGACGTGTCGCCGCCCCTCGCTCTCACCCGGCGAACGACGAGGCGCTTGGTGCGGACCTCGAGACGGAACCCTGGGGCGCCGGCAGAAGCGCGAGTTCCACGTAGCGCCACCGATGCAAAGTGGCGATTCTTCTTCGACAACGGCGACCAGGACGGCCACACCCCATCCCGATTCGATAAGTTCTCCGCATGGATCGTGACCGCATGGTGGATGTCGGAGTGGGACTCGTCTCCCGCTTCGGCGCCAAGACGTTGAGTCTGACGTCCGTGGCGCGTCACGCAGGTGTCGCCCGGGCGACCGCCTACCGCATGTTCGGTGGACGGAATGCGCTGGTTGCGGCGATCGTCGACCGTGAGGTCTCCCTGCTGCGGGTGAAGCTGCGAGAGTGGTCGGCCTCGGCGCCCGACGCCGCGGGCAAGGTCCGCGCACAGGTCGTGAACGTGCTGCCCTACATCCGCGAACACGAGGCGCTGCAGTACGTGCTGCGCAAGGAGCCCGAGGAGATCGTGCGCGCGCTGGTCGCGACGAGCGACTCGTCGGGTCCCACCCTCATCCACCAGATCGTCGACCAGACGCTGCCCGATCTCGATCCGACGATCCGGGACCAGCTCGTCCCGGACCCGCGCGGGGCCGCGGAGTTCCTGGTGCGGACGATCTACTCGCTGATGCTCATCCCGGACAGTTCGCTCACCGACGAGCAGATCGCCGATCTCGTCGTACGGGCGGTAGTCAAGAACGAGGAGTGATCGCACGATGACCGGGAACCAGGAGTCCACCGCGGACGAGACCGCGATCCCGGTCGTCGAGATGCGCCGGCCGCGCTGGGGCGACCCGACCCGCGTCACCGAGCTCCCCGCCGCCGCGGCCGCGTTGGCCGGCGACGCCACCGAGGATCGGGGTGTCGCGCCCGAGGCGGTCACCCCGCCCGCACCCACCGCTTATACACATCTCCGAGCCCACG
>NZ_JAJQJP010000013.1:0-106088 GCF_021245825.1 Gordonia metallireducens
GTCCGTGACCGCGAGATCCTCGGTGAAATCCGCACCGTGCATGCCGACAATCTCGGCGTCTACGCTGACCGCAAAGTCCACGCCCAACTACCCAGAAAGGGAATCGGCGTGGCCCGGTGCACCGTCGAGCGGTTGATGAAAGCTGATGGGCTGCAGGGGATAACGAGATCCAAGACGCGGAAGACCACGCACAGCGAGGGGGCCAAAACTCCGCAGCCGGCCGATCGTGTCGAACGGCAGTTCACCGCGGCGGCGCCCAACGCGCTGTGGGTGGCGGACCTGACCTACATCCGCACACATTCAGGGTGGGTGTATGCCGCGTTCATCCTCGACGTCTTCTCAAGGATGGTCGTGGGCTGGCAGGTCTCGACCACCATGCACACCGACCTCGCGCTCGACGCCTTGGATATGGGGTTGTGGGCGCGGTCGCGTGCCGGCCAGGGCGTGGCCGGGCTGATTCACCACTCCGACCGCGGAGTGCAGTATCGAGCCATCCGCTACACCGAACGTCTCGCCGAAGCAGACGCAGTGACTTCTGTTGGCTCCAAGGGTGATTCGTACGGCAATGCGATGGCCGAGGCGTTCAACTCGTTGTTCAAGGCCGAGTGTATCCGTAACCCAGTCATGCGCCCTCGCGGTGGCTGGGGCGGTGTCGGCGAGGTCGAGATCGCCGTCGCCGAGTACATCGACTGGTTCAATCACCGCCGCCTGCACGGCGAGATCGGGCACGTTCCGCCCGTCGAGTACGAGACCACCTACTGGTCGACCCACACAGTCACCAGCTACCGTGAGAACCCGGTCTCGGCAGTCGCTGGAACCAAGTAACCGAGCCCCCAGCAAACCCGGGGCGATTCAGTTCGCTGCCCGTCGCGAAACTCGGGAACGGGCCGACCCGCTCCGCCCATAGACACCACCGTCACATCCGAAGCACGCAGTCCCGCAATCACGGCCCGACTGATGTCACCCATCGGCTCTTCCCTTCTCTACCCAGTCACGCCCTGCGCCTGACTGCGCTCACCACCGTACCTCATCCGCCATACGCACGTGCAGTAGGTCAGCCAGTCGTGCGGAATGGAGCATCATTCAGATAGCTTGGCCGGGTGAACGAGATCGACATTGAGCCGATACGCGTGATGGGAACCGCAGCAGTGTCCGCCGCGCTCGGCATCAACCGCGTGGGCGCACAACAGCTCCTCGCCGGCGAAGTCGCTGGCGAGACGTACAAGGACGACCGTGGCGGCCTACAAGCGCTCGCATCCGCAATCGAGCGCCTCAAGAGTTGGCCCACGGTGGAACCGACCACGCCGACACTTCAGGTGAAAGTGACCGCAGCAACGTGGAGTGATTCAGAGGCCAGGTGGAGGGGCTGGCACAGGCGACTACCCACGCCGTTGCGGCGCGACGGCGTCCGAGGTTGGTGGGCAGTGCGCGAGCCAGACAAGCTACTCGGACGAACGTTCGTCGCCACTATGTCCGGGTTCGTTGTGGAGGTTGCGACGATCGTTGGCTACGAAACCGGTTATGGCAAAAGGATATTCACCCTTGAGGACCCTACTGATGATGCCTTGGACTTGTACTCCAACGTACGGCTCCCACCTCAGGCAGGCGCGATAATCGGCCTGTGGAACGTCAGCTGAGCTTGTGCCAGGAGGCCACCTGTGGAGCACTAGGCACCCGCCCTCCGTCGTCTGAGAAACTACTCGTCACAGGAACGAGGGGGAAGTAGATGCCAGACGAGATTGCTGTGAATCCGGAGCAGGTTCGTACGTACGGCGGCACAGTTGCAGATTCAGCTGGCGCCATCGCGAACTCGGCCTCACAGGCCGGTCTCACAGAGGCCGCTGGACTGGTCCGGGGCAGCAAGACCGCAGTCGCACTAGTAGGTCTGGACGCAATCGTTCAAGCTGCGATCTCACACGCTTCCCAGCAGCTGAGTCAGCTGGCACCGACTGTCGTAAACGCGGCTGATACTTACGTCGCCGCAGATACGGAGGCGAGCAAAGGCTTTCCTCCCGAAGGCGTACTGAACGTATGAGCACCCTAACTCGATCTGCTGTGCGTACGTGGGCTGCTCAAGCTGCTGCCGGCATTGCCCAGGAGTCCTTGGTGTCTCAAGCCCAAGTACTCGAGGCGTCGAGTAAGCGGACATACACGGAGGGCGGTTCACTCGGCACCTCTGGCGGTTGGACGGGACCTGCATACTCGACCGCCTTCTACACAGTCGAACAGTTCCACGAAACACACATCCGCACCGCCGATGTGATCTCCGAAGCCGGAGGCACAGCACACGGCGGCCTCACGGAGATGCATCACGCTGCGGTGACACTTCTCGCGCAGGCAGATGCCGCGGAGGCGAACCGATGCCTAGTGAGCGACAACTGGATTGTCACGGCCGTCGATCCCGGGGCTGAGGACGCCGAGGAGCGGGTCGCACTATGGCAGGGGCTCATCAACCGGGCGTACTACCAGTTGGTGGATGCCGACGACGCTAGTTCTGGGAAGATTCAGACCGTCGCGTTCCCACTCATTCTCGGCGCGCTAGCCGGAGCAAGCCTTCTTGAGATCGCCGCCCTTGCACTCATTGCCACAGCTGCCGTAGTGGGCGCAGCTCTTGCAATTAACTGGGCTATCGAGAACTTCCCCGACATCGACATCAACGAGCTGCTCAATCGCGCGGACATCGACACCAGCGGCGGGGGCAGCGGCGAGTGGGTCCCCGAAAACGAGTCAGGGTGGTCCAAACGCGCCGCCGACTACGAACGGCAGGTCACCGGTACCGATCCCGGTGTGACCTACAAGATCCCATCGGAGGACGCCCCGAGCGGCTCGGTGAAGGTCGACGGCATGGAGCCGGCTACCGACGACACGAAAGAGACCTGGATCGAAGCCAAGGGCGAGGGCTACGACTGGATGATCAAGGAGGACGGATCACTAAAGAAGACCACGTTCGCTGAGCAACTTCCTGATCAGTTGCAACGCCAATACGACGCTGCGGAGGAACACGACGCCGAAGTTGAGTGGCGCGTCGCCACCCCAGCACTCGAGAAGGCGGTAGAGAAGCAGATTGAAGACCTCGGACTCGGTGATCGAATCCGAGTCAAACACGTTCCACCGGAGAAATAGTCAATGACTTCAATCATCATCATCATCGGCGGCTGGGATTGGCGAGCTCAGTCCCTCGAATCCGTCGCCCAAGCCACGTCCAGCATGGTGTCGGCGATGCCGGACGAGCCATCCGGGAAGTGGGTGACACCACGCAAAGAAGGTGATGACTACATCTACGATTCGCTCGACGACGCTTCTGACATCTCCGATATCGCGACACGTATCGAACGAACTACGAGCGATGCTGTCGGAGGACGACGCCCCAAGCCTGGCTTCGACATCAAGCTCTACCTCCTCGACAACGCAGAGGAATATGCCGTCGAGTGCCGTATTCGCGCCGGGCTCGAAGGCCCGCGAGGTGTCCGCAACCATATCCTCGTCCGGCTCAACTTCAATACCGACGATCAACTCGTGGTGGCCCGTGCGGTCAAAGACCACATGGCCGCCCTCGTCCGAGCATGGCACCCCGACTACCTAAGCGCACACACCTACGAGTTCAGGAAGGCACAGGGTTGGGACTCGACTGCCAATCAGATCCCCGTCGGCTGGGACACCTACCTTAGCGATCGAACTCCGCTCGCCCACCAGATGCTGGTAGGCAGTCCCATTACGCAGACTCGGCAGGACGACGGTGTCTACTTCACACTGTCAGGAACACCGCAAGACCCGAGCATTGATCAAGCCCGCCTTTTGAGGAAGGCACTCGGATACGAGTGAGGTGGCCTAGCGACCCAAAAGCCCATGTCAGACATGTTTCGCCTCGGACGGAGCCACACAGCCGGGCTGCAGGACACCTTGGCTCCAGAAGTTCGACTGAACGAACCAATTGCCCTGTCGCCGGTGCGCCTGACGTGGTCTTTTGCTAGGTTTGCGTACGCTGCTGGCAGGCACCGCGCGGGATGGAGCCTGCCAGACCCTGAGGTGGGCCCTTCGTAGTGGTCCAGTTGTTGTGCGACTCTGTTGCCCGAGTGTTTGGGCAGGAAGAATCGACGACGACATGGCAGGTAGCAAGCGCCGGCGGCATACGCCGGATCAGATCATCCGCAAGCTGGCCGAGGGCAACAAGCTCCTCGGGACCGGGCAGGAGTTGGCTGAGGTGTGCCGGCATCTGGAGGTCACAGAGTCGACCTGGCATCGCTGGGTGGCCCAGTACGGGGGCATGAAGGCCAATGACGTCAAACGCCTCAAAGAACTCGAAGCTGAGAACGCTCGGCTCAAGAAGTTGGTCGCCAACCAGGCCCTCGATATCGACATGCTCAAGGAGATTTCGTCGGGAAACTTCTGACCCCGAACCGCAAGCGCAGCGCCGTGACGATGCTGCGTGAGCGGTTCGGGGTATCTGAGCGGCGAGCATGTGCTGTGGTGGGCATCCACCGCTCCACGATGCGACTGCACCCAGCGCCGATCACCGCGGAGGAAGCCGAGCTGCGGTCCTGGCTACGTGGGTTTTCCACCGACCGGCCCCGCTGGGGCTGGCGACGCGCCGCGATCGCCGCGCGCAAAGCGGGCTTCACGGTCAACAACAAACGCATCCGCCGCCTGTGGCGCGAGGAGGGGCTGCGAGTTCCCCAGCGCCGCAGGAAGAAACGGCTCACCGGAATCGGGACCGCGGTTGGGGCGATGTGCCCAATCCGGCCGAACGTGATCTGGGCGATGGACTTCCAATTCGACACCACCGCCGACGGCCGAACCATCAAAATGCTCAACGTGATCGACGAGTTCACCCGCGAAGCCCTGGCGATCCACGTCGACCGCGTCATCAACGCCGATGGCGTGGTTGACGTTCTCGACCGCCTGGCCCTGATACATGGTCCACCGHGCTACGTGCGGTTCGACAACGGACCGGAATTCGTCGCTCACGCCATCAACGACTGGTGCCGATTCAACGGCACCGGATCACTATTCATCGACCCCGGCTCCCCGTGGCAGAACGCCTGGATCGAATCGTTCAACGGCCGCCTGCGCGACGAGCTGCTCAACTCCTGGCGCTTTGACTCCCTGCGCGAAGCCCGGGTCATCATCGAAGACTGGAGGATCGACTACAACGCCAACCGACCCCATTCGGCCCACCACGGACTCACCCCCGCCGAGTTCGCCCTACAGTGGACCACGACCCACCAACCTCAAGCCGCATAGCGACTGGACCATCGAATGGGTCCCCCTCACTATTTGGCTCCTTTCGACGATGTGACCAGGTAACCTGCCGCCGCCCCTTCGAACCCTGCTCAAACTCGTGCCAGACCCTCCACAGGTGGGGCGCTGTCACGGACGTCAGTTCGGAGGTCTCCAAGTCGTGGATGGCCAGCGAACCATCCTCCAGCTCCACGGTGGCCCAGCGCCTCGGAGTGTTGATTCCAAATTGCCGTGCTCCCAGAGCTTCCGACAGTTCGTACAACAACTCGAATGGGGTGACATTCACCCGAGTTCGGACCTCTTTCGTCTGTGACCCAGCAGCAACTTCGAGTCCTAGCTTCGCAGCGATGTCATAAGTCGATTTAGCCAGGTAGGCCCCTACGAACTCCGCACCACCGTCGGTGATTGGTCGCACATCCACCGCCGCCGCACCGGGTGCCTCCAGCCCCGCTTTTGTAACACCCTTCACCCACCGTTCGAAGACACGGCTAGCAAATGCTTTCTGCGCCAACCAATCTCCGCCTACCACGCTGGACACGCCCATTTGACGCAACCGGTCCATCCAGTCACCGCGCAACGCCCGAGATAGACCGCCTGCGGTGAAGACAAGCGCATGAACGTGCAGATGCCAACCATGCCCACCGAGATGAGGTCTCCCGTAAGTCACTTCGACGGTACGGACGAGACCTGCAACGTCGAACAGTTCTGCATCGCCGAGCCGTCGAGGCCGAGTGGTCGAACGGGCCTCGCCTCCCTTGGTCCGCCATCGTCTAACTACGTTGCCTTGGCCATCTTGATCCTTCTCACCCGACCAAGACACCCCACCAAAGGTGGTACGCCATCCCCCGCTGAGACCACTCCAGAGCTCCGCCAGCCGATCGCCGGAACTGTGCCGCATGGTTAGCGTCATCAGATATACGGTCCCGCCATCGGCTTGACACTTCCTGATCGCCGACGCAACCTCCTCGCTACGAGACTGAGATATCACCGCCGAGCACCGCGGGCAAGCCCACACAGAGCCACAAGTCATTAGATTGCCGAAGCCGGCAACCGCCTCGCGACCTTCTCCGTGGGACCGCCGGATCGAAACAAACTGACCTACTCGGCTGCTCCTGGGCTGAGTCCCTCCATCACCGGGATCAGTATCTTGATGAATCGTCCTTCCACAACAACGAACTGACTTCAGAGTCGACGCACGCCACAGAAGTGCACGTGCCCCGTACCTCACCCGGCGACGATCCCCACGACTTAGCCCTCGGACGCCACCCGCCTTCTCCACCCGTGTGTCGCAACTACTCTGAGTACTACCAAGAGGGCCGCTCCGCGGCCCCGTCGGCACCTCCGCTGCGCGCGGGCTGGCGCCCGTGCTCGCTTCGGCGCCTCCGCCAGTTGCCGCGTCATCTCCCCGCTGCAACCCGAGTCCACTACCATCGGCAGCGGGCACTCCAAGTCGTGTTGATTGCATCTTCGTGCCTCCCGACCCCGGACCGATGGCGCGGTTCGGGGTCATCTCTTTGCAGGAGTACAAGCAGTGAGTCCGTGGCGGCACCGTGTCGGTATGGAGCCGCACGAAGCCACCTCTAGGCCGCTCTAGCCAGCGCTTAATAGCAGGTCAAGCCAGTTCTGACGCCCCCGACGAGGCGGGTTAAATATTCTCGTAATGAATAGGTCAGGGGTTCGATTCCCCTGGGCGGCTCCACCAGGATCGTGCGACCTTCAACAGCACGACGCCCCTAGCCGATCAGCACCCCTGCCACACACCCACCGGCGAACCGCCTACACCAAACCCTTAGCCGGTCAAAGATAATTGCGTGCCAGGAATGTCGGTGTTAATCCATTTGGATGACACGCCCTGGGCCCCCTGCTCCATAGACTCCTTCCGACTGTAGGAGGGTCCATTGGGGGCACGTCGGGGAGGAAAGCACCGGTCTCAACCGGCGCGAACTGCCACATCTTCTCGTAGACCATCGCGCGCAACAGCCACATCGCTGACGCTCAGCGCGTTGTCTCTCGGCACCGTCGTGCCGATCGCCGTCGCATCGACGAACGTCACCGCCGTCGTCGAATCCCTCATCGATCGTGAGATCGTGCGCGAGGCCACGCAACACGACAACACCAGCGACATGTTCCCTGACCTGCCCGACGGCACGGTCATGGTCGTCACCCCTGGGACCAACGACACCACGCTGATCCCGCGCAACCTGCCGTACGTCGGCGGGCGTCAGACGCTCATCATCAACTACCCCGAGTCCTTCGGACCCGTCATCGCCGGCCGCTCGAACAAGCTCGCACCGTTCGCGCCGGGCTACGACGAGTCCAAAGAACATGCGATGAACCAGAATCTGGCCGTCATGGCCGCGTTCGCCGACATGGGCGCGGACCGACCGTTCGTCGTCTACACCGGCTATTCACAGGGGGCCGATGCACTCGGTGACGCCGCCGAGAACCCGCGCGCCTATGACAATGACTTCCTGGTCCCGGGCAAGGACATGGTCGTCCTCGTCTCCGACCCGCGGAGCCCGTGGGGGATCAAGGCCTGGCTCGACACCATGCCGTTCCTGAAGCCATTCGTGGAGGTGGCCGGGATCGATGCCAACGGCGCCCGCGACCCCGGAGCCAGTGGCACCGTCAGAATCGTCTCGGTGATCGTCGTCGGCGACCCGGTCAGCAACTTCCAGTGGGTGGCGTACCGACCGGTCACGTCGCTCGTCGTCAACGCGGCGGGGTTCTTCACCATTCACTCGGGCAACGGTCCGCATATGTACGGCGACGTCGAGCGCCTGGGTGACCCGAAGGAGTTCACCGCCGGCAACACCACGTACCTCGTCTACGATGCAGCGCATCCTCTGGCGCTGCTCGTGGCCACTGTCTACGACGCGCTCGGAATCGCCTACGACAAGGATGCTCTCGCTCGTTGGGATGCGCTCGCCGAGGCCTACTACCCGACCCAGGCGCCGCATGCCGGAACCGCCGCAGTGCCGGTCACGGCTGCGGATTCGGTGAAACAGGACGCTTCTGGCGACGGATACACCGTCACCGTGCCGTCCGAGGTGGCGACCGGCGCGGAGAAGCCGGAGGGTCCGCCGGAAACGCGGGGGATCGTCCCGGTCGGCGCTGTGCCGCCGGCGGTCGACGACGCCCCCACCGATGACCGGGCGCCCGCCGCCGAGCGCGAGCCCGACCGCGGAGATACCGGCGACCGACCCGAAGGCTCCGACAAGCCGGATGCCGATCAGTCGGATTCGGGTTCCGAAGGAGCATCGGGTTCGGACAACGGCGAGTCCGGCGACAGCGGATCGTCGGATTCCGGCTCATCGGCCGGTGGTGACCACTCCCCGAGCACCAGTGTCGGCAACGATCGCGAGAAGTCCGACTCCTCCGAAACCGGTTCAGCCGGTGGGGATTCGTCGGGCCGCGAAGCCGCCTGATTCCCCACCGGCCGTGAGACTAGCTGGAGCCGAACAGGTTTCCTAGGCTGCCGTTACCCGAGTCGCCGCCCGCGTTGTCACCGCCGCCGTTATCTCCGCCGCCGTTGTCACCACCGCCGTTGTCACCACCGCCGTTGTCACCACCGCCGTTGTCACCACCGCCGTTATCTCCGCCACCGTTGTCACCACCGCCGTTATCTCCGCCACCGTTGTCACCACCGCCGTTGTCACCACCGCCGTTATCTCCGCCACCGTTGTCACCACCGCCGTTGTCACCACCGCCGGGGTTGTCCGCGGGCTTGCCGGTTCCGTTCACCTTGTAGACCTGGGCCCGGCCGTTGATCGTCAAACCTGTGGCCGTATCCGGCGTTGTGCACTCCTGGTAGATCGCATACGAGGTGTCGGTTCGGTTCGAGGCCCAGGTGCCGATCGCCAGCGCGTCCTTGGCGATGGACTGACCGTCCCAGACGATTTTCAGCGCACCCTCTGCCGCGTCCTCTCGAGCCTTGTCGAGCGCCGCAGATTCGATGCCCGAGGCAATGACCGTGTTGACGGCGGCCGCGCGAACATCAAGCTGACTTTCCTTGCTCGCTGCGTGGATCGACAGCCAGCAGGTCGCTGTTTTCGACGTCTCATTCTGCACGTTCACGGTCACCGTGCCGTTGGTGAGCGACTGGGTGTGCGGATAGTACGACGGCAAAATGAGGATCGCCGAGGCCTCTCCACTTCCGGTGAGTGCCACGGCGGCCCCGGCCGCCACTCCGATTCCTGCCAGTGCCAAGCGTGAGAGTCGCATGTGATCCCTTTCGTACGCATGATTCATTGCCCCGCGACGCGAGTCGCAGGGTGAGCCCGACGAAGCGATGTCGGGGGGAAATGATTGATCTGATTCCTACAGCCACGACGATGTGCCCAGCGCAGGGTTATGTCGGCGTGCGAAGTCACGCACGCCGAAGCGACGGCGGGGCCGACGAGCAGCGCTCGCCCCCCCGCCTATCGGGACCTATCCGAGCAGACCGCCGAACAGCCCGCTGAGGCTGCCGTTGCCCGAGTCGTCGGGCGAGTCAGGGGACTTGCCGGTTCCGGTCACCTTGTACTCCTGCGCGAGGCCGCTGAACGTCAGACCCAAAAGCGAATCGGAGGAGCAATCCTGATAGATCACGTACGACGCGTCGGCACGCCCGGATTTCCACGTTGCCGTGGACGAACCGTTCGACGAGATCGACTTCTTGGTCCACACCACCTTCAGCGCGTCTGCCTCAACTTCCTGGCGCGCCGCGGCGAGAAGCGTATCGCTGACCCCGCCGGCGAGGTGGGTGTTCACCTTGGCGACTGCCAGCTTGACCTGCGACTCCTTGCTCGCCTCGTGGACGGACAGATTGCACTTCACCGTCGACGACGTGTTGTTGTTCACCTTCACCGTCAGCGTTCCATTACTGAGCGACTGGGTGTGGGTGAACGAGGCCGGAATCAACAGCAGCGCGGACGCGCCTCCCGATCCGGAGAATGTCATCGCGGCTGCCGCTGCCAGCCCGAATCCCGCCGTCGCCACCTTGGTGAATCGCATTGTGATTGTGTACCTTTCCCAGCCCGAGATCCGTTGTGCTTCAGTCCCCCACAACACAACACAACGAATTGATTACGCCGGGACATTAGCAGACCGAATTGAACATTCGAAACACGAACGTTTGCCCAGGTCGGAATGATGACTCAATTTTGCTCTCACGAGATCAATCAGCGAAAATGTCTCATGAAATGGTTCAGATGACCCACTAACAATGCTTATTGTTACATTTCCTTCGAACGGATGACAATCTATCCGAGAGCCTGATCGATCAGGATTTCGGCGGCACTCCGGGCATCTTCGGCCGCTTTCGTGGTGCCGGCGATCGCCGCCGTCGTCTGTGCCCCTTCCGCCAGAATCGCCAGCTGAGCAGCCAGGCGCGACGGCCCGCCGAGCTCTGCGACCAGGCCGGCCACGTAGTCCTGGAATGCAGTCTTCTGCTTACGCACCGCCTCGGCGACCGACGGCAGCTCCCCACCCAACTCGCCGTAGGCGTTGATGAACGCGCAGCCCCGGAACTCGTCGGTGCCGAACCATCCGAGCAGGAAGTCGAAGATCGCCAGCAGCTTCTCCCGCGGCGTCGACAACCCTTCCGTGCAGGCGGCGACACCCGCATTCCACTGCCGGGTCCGGTCGTCGAGGACCGCGAGGATAAGCGCCTCCTTGGAGGGGAACAGCGAGTAGATCCTCTTGAGCGACACGCCTGCGGCGTCGCGGACCTTGTCCATCCCGACCGCGTGGACCCCGTAGGCGTTGAACAACTCGTCCGCGGCGCGAATGACCTGGTCGCGCGGGTCGACCGCGATGTCCTTCGAAGCTGCCACGATGCACCGTCCTCACTGGATTCCGAGTTACCCCTTGCGCGGGGAACGATCGTTCTCTAGTGTAGCAATCAGCCGGAGAACGAACGTTCTCCTCGGCTTCCATCCGACCCCTCGGGTCGCTGAACAAGAAAGAAGTGATCGCAATGGGCTACATCACCGTCGGCACCGAGAACACCACCGACATCGAGCTGTATTACGAGGACCACGGAACCGGTCAGCCGGTCGTGCTCATCCACGGTTACCCACTCGACGGCAACAGCTGGGAGCTACAGGCTCGCGAGCTGATCGACGCCGGCTACCGGGTCATCACCTACGACCGCCGGGGTTTCGGCAAGTCGAGCAAGGTCGGCACCGGCTACCACTACGACACCTTCGCCGCAGACCTGAACACCGTGCTCAAGACCCTCGACCTGCGTGACGTCATCCTGGTCGGATTCTCCATGGGCACAGGTGAACTCGCACGCTACGCCGGAACGTACGGGACCGAGCGGGTCGCCAAGTTCGCGTTCCTCGCTTCGCTCGAGCCGTTCCTGGTGAAGACCGACGACAACCCCGAGGGCGTCGACGCCGCGGTCTTCGACGGCATCGCTCAGGCCGCCAAGGAGAACCGGTACGCCTGGTACACCCAGTTCTACAAGGACTTCTACAACCTCGACGACACCCTCGGCACCCGCGTCACCCAGGAAGTCGTCGACGCCAACTGGATCACCGCTGTCGGCAGCGCACAGGTCGCGGCCTACGCCGTCGTCCCGACCTGGATCGAGGACTTCCGCGAGGACGTTGCCGCAGTTCGTGATTCGGGCAAGCCGACGCTGATCCTGCACGGCACCGCGGACAACATCCTGCCGATCGACGCCACCGGCCGTCGCTTCCACGATGCCGTCCCGGAGGCCGAATACGTCGAGATCGCGGGCGCTCCCCACGGTCTGCTGTGGACGCACGCCGCCGAGGTCAACGAGGCGCTGCTGGGGTTCGTCAAGAAGTGAGCCCACGCGCACGACGGCCGCCGGGCGGGGAGATCCCACCCGACGGCCGCTGCGTCGTTTCTACTTGCTGGTCTCGTCACCGGATTCGACGGACGCAGACTCGACGGGCGCCGACTCGTCGGACGATTCCTCGTCCGTGTCATCGGCGAGCGGGTCGTATCCGGGAACTCCTTCGAGGACGGTCAGTTCCTGATCGATGGCAGCCGAGACGGCCCTGGCCTCTTCCTTGATCTTGCGGATGAAGTCCGACATCGTCTGCTCCCTCGCTCATCGGCTGCACGGCCATCGACCGTGCACCAATGATAGGGCGGGTCACTTCTTCAGGTCGGGGTTCTCCTCGTAGACCTCCTTGATGAGCGACATGTCGAAGATGTCCTCGGCCTCGAGCGCGAAGCCGCCCTTGGCGAGGGCTTCGATGTTCTGCGCGATCAGTTCGTCGGTCATCGTGAGCAGGCCGTTGGCCTTGGTGTCCTCGGATACCACGAGGGTGTTCTGGGCGATGGCCTCCTTGGTCTGCTCGGCTTCGTCGAGGCCGAGGTCCTTGCCGTACTTGGTGACCGCGAGCCGTGCCGAACCCGCCGGGTCGGCCACCGCGTCGTACCAACCCTTGATGTCGGCTTTGAGGAAGGCCTTCACCTTGTCGCGTTCGTTGTCGATGGTGTCCTGCCGGACGACGAGCGTCTCGGCGACGAGCGGCAGGTTGAAATCGGCGAACAGGAAGTTGGCATTCGGGAAACCGCTCTCCTCCAGGGTGATCGGTTCGTTGGTCACATAGCTGACCCAGCCGTCGACCTCGCCGTTCTTCAGCGGCGTCGGGTCGTACTGGACGGTGATCTTCTGGATGTCGGCCTCGGTCATGTTGTTGGCGGTGAGCAGCGCCTGGAAGACGTTCTCGTTGGTCGCCTGGACGCCGATCTTGCGGCCCTTCATATCCTCGGGACTCAGAATCGGCTTGTCCGCCGACGACACAATGCAGAAGGGGTTGCGCTGGAACGTCGCAGCGACGGTCATCAGCTTCGCGCCCTGCAGGATCACCGGCGCGGTCAGCTGCGGCGAGGACATGCCGATCCACACCTTGTTCGACGTCAGACCGTTCTCGACACCGGTCCCCGCACCACCACCGGTGATCAGCTCGGGTGTGCCGAGACCCGCCTCCTCGAAGTAGCCGTTCTCGAGGGCGAAGTACTCACCCGCGAACTCGATGTTCTTCTGCCACGACAGTTGGACCTTCGGATTGGTCGAGCTCGTTCCCCCGCTCGCGGTGCCGCCGGAACTGCACGCCGACAGCGCGCCGGTCAGACCGAGGGCACCGGCGGCCGCGCCGCCCATCATCGAGTAGCGGAGGAACGACCGACGGTCGAAGGAGTTCGCCATGTGAGAATTACCTTTCGCCAGAAGCAGATCCGGTCGTGCGAGTGCTCGACCTCAGTTGTGCTGCATTCCCATCTGTGACAGGACGACAGTCTCGACGACACCCACCACGGCGTAGATGACGATCGAAGCCACGGTGATGACGAGGACCGAGGCCCACAGCTCGTCATAGGCCGCCGCGGGCAGGGCCCGCTGCAGGGACGCACCGAGACCCTTGTTGGTCCCCAACCATTCGGCGACCGTCGCGCCGATGAGCGCGCCCGGTACCGAAACCTTGGCCGCGCTGAACAGCGACGGCACCGCCGACGGAATCGCGGAGCGCCGCAAAGCCGTCCAGCGTCCGCCGCCGTACACGCTGATCACATCGGTGACCTGACGCGGCGCATTCGACAGCCCGGTCATGATCATCACGAGCGCGGGGAAGAACACGACGATCCCGCCCATCACCGCGACCACCGCGACGCCCCGACCCACGATGACGGTGATCAGCGGTGTCATCGCGACCAGCGGCACCGACCGGAGGAGCATCGCGATCGGCATGAACGTCTGTGCGGCCGACCGCGACACGACGAAGATCGCCGCCGTGGCGACCGCCGCGAGCATGCCGGCGACGAATCCGATTGCCGCATCCTGCAACGTGATCCAGAGATTGCCGAAGATCACGTTCCGAGCCGCCTGCGCGTCGGCATCGACGAAGAGATAGTCGAACACATCGACCGGTGTGCGCCCGATGATCGGCCCGATGTCGGGGAAGGCCAGCAGGAACAGCCACCAGATCACCAGGATCAGGGCGAACGACAGCAGCAGCGACCCGAGGAAACGTCCCGCCGCCCACAGACCGCCGGTTCCGAGGCCACCCGTTCCCACCTCGGTGCTCATCGTCCCGCCGCCGTTCCGTTCGACCAGGCCGTCGCATACTTGGCGATCACCGCGACCACGGCGTAACCGATGCCCGCAACCGCTCCGCTGATCAGGGCGATGGCCCACACCTGCGGGATGTTGCCGCTCTGCTGGGCGATGATCATCGCCGGTCCGGCACCGGTCTCGGGCATCGCGAGGAACTCACCGAGCACCGCGCCGAGCACAGCGGCCGGAGCAGCGATCTTGATGGCGGCCAGCGTGTTCGGCAATGCGGCGACGGAGCGCACCCGCCACAGCTGCGCGAAGCGGCCACCGCCGTAGACCTTGACGAGGTCGAGACTTCCGGCATGCGGTGAGCGCAAACCCGACAGCGTCCCGATCATCGTCGTGAAGAACACCGAGATGGCGGCGAGGAAGACGATCATCGTCGTCACCTCGGCGAAGGCCACCTGGATGATCGGCGCGACCGCGATGATCGGCGTGCAGTACGACAGGATCGCGAGCTGGGTCGCGAGACCCTCCACCGGCGGGAACAAGATCACGACCACGGCAAGGGCGATCGCGAGCCCGTTGCCCCAGAGGAAACCGCGGAGCGCGAGTTCGACTGTCAGCGAGAAGTTGTCGACGTAGTAGGAGGAACCGGTGCCGCCGATCTCGGCGAGCACCGACCACGGCGTCGGGATCGTTCCGCCGAACAACTCCAGCGCGCCGGCGATCCACCACACCACGATGAGCCCGACGATTCCCCCGAGACCGGCCACCCATCGGACCGACCCGAATCTAGCCACTCACACCCTCCGCAACAGGTTCCGGTGCAACGTCTTCGACCGGTTCGGTGGTCGCCTGCTTGCCGAACAGGAGTCCGGAGAGGTGGTCATGTATCGCATGGAACTCGGGCGTACGCATCATCTCCGGGACACGGGGACGCGGCAGATCGATGGGAACCACCTCCACGACCGTGCCCGGACGTGGACTCATGACCGCGACCACGTCGGAGAGGAAGACCGCCTCCGCGATGCCGTGTGTGACCATCAGCGTGGTCGCCGGCTTCTCGGTCCAGATGCGCAGCAGCTCGACGTTGAGCCGCTGCCGGGTCATGTCGTCGAGTGCGCCGAACGGTTCGTCGAGCAGCAGGGCAGTCGGTTTCACCACCAGCGCGCGAGCGATCGAAACACGTTGACGCATACCGCCGGAGAGCATCGCGGGCTTCGACTTCTCGAAACCCTCGAGGCCGACCAGTTCGATCAGGTCGGCGACGAGGTCGTCGTCGGCCGGCATGCCGCCGACCTGCAGCGGCAGCTTGATGTTGGACTCCACCGACCGCCACGGCAGCAGCGCCGAGTCCTGGAAAGCGATGCCCAGCTCATGATTTCGCTGGAGATCCTGGGGCGAGTGACCGTTCATCAGCGCGGTCCCCGAAGTCGCGTCCTCGAGGCCGGCGAGGATGCGCAGCACCGTCGACTTGCCGCAGCCCGACGGGCCGAGCAACGACAGGAAGGAACCCTCCGACGTGCTCAGCGAGACGTCGGACAACGCGGTAACCGTCGAACTCCCGCGCAACGAGCGGGAGGTGAACGTCTTGGTCAGTCCAGAGATGTTGATCCCCGTACCCAGGGGGCGTGTCATGACCGGAGACGTTAAAGAGGCCGTGTTGCTGGCGGATTACCGTCTCGTAAGAGTCCCGCCGTGGTCAGTCGGCGAACATCTGCGCGTACGGGCCCGACAGCGCCGGATAGTAGGCATCCCAGTCCACCGCGTCGACGCCGCTGCCTGATTCGGCCGCGACGAGCCGATCGAGGTAGTACTCCCACCCGGGGCCGACGTTCTCGGCCATCTCGGGGCGCGGAAGTCCCTGCGCGAACGTGAGTGTGGTCGTCCCATCGACCTCGGTGAGATCCAACTCCAGCCGCCACACGTCGTCGGGTCCGCCCTCGGGATCGGGCGACTTCGATTCGACGACGAGTCGGTTCGGCGGCTCGCATTCCAGAATGGACATTCGCTCCGGCGCCGCGTCCTCACCCTCGGCGGTCATGCGGAAATCGACGAAACCTTCGGTCGGATCGCCGTCCCAGGTCCCCACCCACCGTTCCAGCCGTCCGGGTTCGGTGATGGCCGCCCACACCGCGGCGACAGGCGCTGCGAAGGTTCGCTCGAGGACCACGTAGGACACCCCGTCGCGGATCTCACGGCGGCCGGTGGCCGTCACGTCGGCATTCATCCTGTCTCCTTCTGTTCGCCGGTCTGGTTGCCCGGGTCGTCGAACTCCCGCACGGTGCGTCGAACCTCGAGATCGAGCGCGTCGAGATGATGCTCACCGAACGGCGGCGTTGCCCCCGACGCCAGTCCGTCGAGCCAGTCGCGCAGCGGCGCCAGTCCGCCGGGCACGAGTTCGTAGTGCCGCTCGCGGCCGTGGTCGACGGCCGAGACGACGCCGGCCTCGCCGAGGACCCGTAGGTGACGCGAGATCGCGGGACGGCTGACCGGATGTTCGGCCGCCAGATCGACGACACGCGCGGGGCGCTGCGCGAGACGTTCGACGAGTGCCCGACGGGTCGGGTCGGCGATCGCCTCGAATGCATCCACCCACTATTGGTAACACATAAGTTACCAATAGTGGGTGGATCGGCGAAAATCGTGATCCAACTGAATTTCTAGGCGTCGACCTTGCGCTTGAGTGCCAACCCGATCCGGGCAACCATGTCGTCCACCGCGAACTTGGGTTTGACGTTCATGTCCAGCGCCTCACGACAGTCGAGGACGGCCTCGACGCAGGCCAGCAACTGCTCGGGGCGGGCGTAGCCGGCCAGGGGTATCGAGATGTCATCGGACTTGTCGGGGTGCATCGCGGTCACCTTCGCCCCGACCCCGACGACGAGCGCGTCGCGGAAGAGCGCGGCGAGGTCGACGAGGGCGCGGTCGAGGACGTCGCGTCCGACGCGCGTGGCCCGCGACTTCTGTCGCTTCTCCAGCTCCTTGAGCGCGCCGGCACTACCGCGGGGCATCCGGGCGGTCCCCTTGCCGGTACCGCCCGCACCGAGCGCGGTCTTCATCTCCTCGGTCTCGGCCTCGTCGAGTTCCGCGCTGATCGCCTTGGCCGCGGTCTCCGCCGAACGCACCAGCTCCTCGGCCGCGGCGTATGCCGTCGAATCCCGGGAAGCCGCCCGCGCCAGCGACAGCGCCTTCTCCCGCTGAGAACGGGCGTCGGGGTCGGTGGCGAGGCGCCGGGCGCGACCGATGTGGCCGCCGCAGACCGACGCCGCCCAGCGGGCCTGGTCAGGGTCGAGGCCGTCGCGTTCGATCAGGACCCGTTCGATGGCCGCGGGTGTCGGCGACACCAGCGCGACGTGCCGGCATCGCGATCGGAGGGTGACCGAGATGTCCTCGGGGTCCACCGACGGCGCGCACAGCAGGAAGACGGTCCGGGGTGGCGGCTCCTCGACGACCTTCAGCAGGGCGTTCGCGGCCTGCTCGGTGAGGCGGTCGGCGTCCTCCACGATCACGATCTGCCAGCGGCCGGTCCCGGGGCGTCGAGCAGCGGCCTGGACGATGTCGCGCATCGCGTTGACCGCCAGACTCAGACCCTCGGGCACCACGTGCCGGACGTCGGCGTGGGTCTTGGCCATCACCGTCACACAAGCGCGGCACTCGCCGCAGCCGACGTTCGCCGACTCGGGCGACTGGCACTGCAGGGCGGCCGCGAAACACGTCGCCGCGACCGAACGACCGCTTCCGGGCGGCCCGGTGAACAACCAGGAGTGCGTCATCGACGCGCGTGACCACCCCGCGTCGACGCCCGGGATCTCGTCGTCGGGCACGAACAGGCCCTCGCTGCTGCCCGCGTCGAGCTGCTGCGCGAGGACCCGCGCGGCACGCGCCGCGGCGCGCAGATCGTCCGCGATCGCCTCTTGGCCGGTCAGCCGATCAAAGACATTGGTCACAACGACACCCTAAACCGCAGTTCGGACACGCCAACCTGGCGGAACCGTGTTTAACGATTGCAAGCAGCCAGCTACCGTAGTCTCCGTGGTGGAACAGCGGTCGCGGTGGTCCAAGGTCCTGCACCTTGGCCGATGGCTGATTCATACGCCGTGGCCGATCCTCGCGCTCGACATGCTCCGTGCGAATCTCGTCGGCGCACTGTTCACCTTCGCATTCCTCCGCTTCGGGATGCCACTCCAGGATTCGATCAGCCTCGACGAGATCACCGCGCTGAACCAGGTGATCTTCGCGGGCTACCTCATGATCGCGATGGTCATCGGCGGCTACGCCAGCATCCAGCTGTCGCTGCCCGTCCTCGTGTGGCATCGCCGACGCACCCGACTCGACAACGAGGCCGCCCGACGCCGCGCCCTCGCCCTGCCGACGCTACTGACGGTCGTCAACGCCGCGCTGTGGGTGGTGGGCGGCACGCTCTTCACTCTGGTCAACCTGACCGTGTCGTCGAAAAACGCCTTCATCGTCGCCATCGCGAGCGCCATCGGTGCGATGGTCACCTGCGCCCTGAGCTACATGCAGGCCGAGAAGGTGATGCGTCCGATCACCGTCGCCGCGATGGCCAACAACCCCGACCATGCGATCGCCCCGAGCGTCACCACCCGTATTACGGCGTTCTGGGTGATCAGCGTCGTTGCGCCCATGGTCGTGATCATCGGCCTGATCGTGCTGCACCGGTTGGGCATCTTCGAGGGCGACTCCACCGGCCTCGAGCGTCCGATCCTGTGGATGGCGGTGTCGGCCCTCGCGTTCAGCGTCATCGCGATCGTGCGCGTGGTCGCCGCGATCAACGACCCGATCAAGCAGTTGCGTCGCGCCCAGTCGAAGGTCAGCGAGGGCGACCTGAATGTCGCGGTGAAGATCTACGACGGCAGCGACCTCGGCCTGCTGCAGGCCGGCTTCAACGACATGGTCGCCGACCTGCGCGAACGACAGGAACTACGTAACCTGTTCGGCCGCTACGTCGGCGAGGACGTCGCCCGACGCGCCATCGAGACCGGTACCGAACTCGGCGGCGAGGAACGCTACGTCGGCGTGCTGTTCGTCGACATCGTCGGTTCGACGCGCCTGGCCGTGAACCGTCCGCCGCGCGAGATCGTCGAGCTGCTCAACGAGTTCTTCCGGGTGGTCGTGACCGTCGTCGGACGCCATGGCGGCTTCGTCAACAAGTTCCAGGGTGACGCGGCGCTCGCGATCTTCGGCGCTCCCCTCGACCTCGACGACTTCGCCGGTCGCGCGCTGGCCTCCGCCCGCGAGCTGCGTGCCGAGCTGTACCAGACCCTCGGCGACACCGACATCGGCATCGGCGTCTCCGCAGGCAAGGCGATCGCCGGTCACATCGGCGCCGAGCAGCGCCTCGAGTACACCGTCATCGGCGACCCGGTGAACGAGGCCGCCCGCCTCACCGAACTCGCGAAGGACGAGCCCACCCGCGTGCTGGGTTCGGCCCGTGCGGTGTTCCTGGCCTCGCACCAGGAGGCCGAGCACTGGGAGATCGGCGAGGGCGTCGAACTCCGCGGACGCGGGATCGAGACCCTCCTCGCCCGCCCGCACATGGAGCCGTACCGCAGGGACTGACCTCGATACGGTCCTCGGGTAGCCCCTCGGGCCTACTCGGCCAGCGGAGGTCGCAGCCCCCGCTCCCTGAGGTGCGAGCGAAGCGAGCCACGAAGGGCCGGCGACGTCATCTCACCAGGCCTTCGAGGCTCGTCGCCATCGCTCCTCGCACAGCGAGTGGAGCGTTCAGTCCTCCGACGAATCCGCCTTCTTCGCGGCTGTCTTCTTCGCCGCGGTCTTCTTGGCGGTCGTCTTCTTGGCGGTAGCCTTCTTCGTGGTCTTCTTGGCGGCCGTCTTCTTCGCAGCCTTCTTGGCGGGGGCCTTCTTGGCGGCCTTCTTCGCCGCCTTCTTGGCCGGGCCGCGAGCACGACGATCGGCGAGGAGTTCCATCGCGCGCTCCGGCGTGATCGAGTCGACCTCGTCGCCCTTGCGCAGGCTGGCGTTGGTCTCGCCGTCGGTCACGTACGGACCGAAGCGGCCGTCCTTGATGACCATCGGCTTGCCGCTGACCTCATCGTCCTTGCCCAGTTCACGCAGCGGCGGCGCGGCGGCCTGCCGTCCGCGACGCTTCGGCTCGGAGTAGATCTTCAGGGCTTCCTCGAGGGTGATCTCGAAGAGCTGTTCCTCGCTGGCGAGGGACCGCGAATCGGAACCCTTCTTCAGGTACGGACCGTAGCGGCCGTTCTGCGCGGTGATCTCGTCGCCGGACTCCGGGTCGACGCCGACGACGCGCGGCAACGACAGCAGCTTCAGCGCATCCTCGAGGGTGACCGTCGAGATGTCCATCGACTTGAACAGCGAGCCGGTGCGCGGCTTGGGACCGGCCTTCTTCGCTGCCTTCTTGGCGGCCTTCTTCGCAGCCGGCTTGGTCTTGGTGGTGGTGCCGCCGCCCGGGGAGTCGAGCGGGACCACGTCGGCGTCGCCGGCATCGCTGCCGCCGGCACCGGGAGATCCGCCGTCGCGCGGCGTCGGACCCGCAGGGATGGTGATCGGGGCATCACCGTCGTCGTCATCGTCGTCGGACGGCAGGATCTCGGTCACGTACGGGCCGAAACGTCCTTCCTTGGCGACAATCTCGTGACCGGTCAGCGGGTCGACGCCCAGCGAGCGACCCTCCTGCGGCGTCGAGAACAGCTTCTCCGCGATCTCCAGGGTCAGCTCGTCCGGCGTGATGTCGGCAGGCAGGTTGGCACGCTGCAGATCGGGTTCGGCGTCGGCGTCGGTCTTCTTGTTCGCGTTGACGTCACGCTCGAGGTACGGGCCGAAGCGGCCGACGCGCACGTAGATCGGACGGCCCTCTTCGTCGTCGAAGAGCCGGATCGAGTTGACCTGGCGGGCGTCGATCTCCTCGAGGTTGACGCCGACGAGCTTCTTGAGGCCGCCGTACTGGGCGATCGCCGACGACGCCGAACGTGCCTCGGCGTCGTCGCCGGACCGCTCGTCGCCGAAGTAGAACTCCGTCAGCCACTTGGTGCGGTTCTCGTTGCCGGTGGCGATCTGGTCGAGGTCGTCTTCCAGGGTCGCGGTGAAGTCGTAGTCGACCAGACTCTCGAAATACGCCTCGAGGAGTCCGACCACCGCGAAGGCGATCCACGACGGGACGAGGGCGTTGCCCTTCTTCACGACGTAGCCGCGGTCCTGGATGGTGCCGATGATCGAGGCGTAGGTCGACGGACGGCCGATGCCCAGCTCTTCGAGCACCTTGACCAGAGACGCCTCGGTGAAACGGGCCGGCGGGTTGGTCGAGTGGCCGTCGGCGGTGAGCTCGGTCGCGGTGAGCGACTGTCCCTCGGTCAGCTGCGGCAGGCGATTCTCGGCGTCGTCTGCCTGACCGCCGGTCTGCTCGTCGACGGTCTCGACGTAGGCCGACAGAAAGCCGGGGAACGTGATGGTGCGGCCCGACGAGGCGAAGGTCGCGCGCTCGCCGGAGGAGGCGGTGCCCGCGATCCGCAGGCTCAGCGTGGTGCCCTTGGCGTCGGCCATCTGAGAGGCGACGGTGCGCTGCCAGATGAGCTCGTAGAGGCGGAACTCGTCGGCCTCGAGCTGACCGGCGACCTGACCGGGGGTCCGGAAGGTCTCGCCCGCGGGGCGGATCGCCTCGTGGGCTTCCTGCGCGTTCTTGACCTTGCGGGTGTACTGACGCGGCGTCGGATGGACGAAATTGTCGCCGTACAGCTCGCGGGCCTGGGCACGGGCGGCGTTGATCGCCGACTCGCTCAGGCTCGTCGAGTCGGTACGCATGTAGGTGATGAAGCCGTTCTCGTACAGCCGCTGCGCGATGCGCATGGTGCGGTCGGAGGTGAACCGCAGCTTGCGGCCGGCCTCCTGCTGCAGCGTCGACGTCATGAACGGCGCGTACGGGCGGCGGGTGTAGGGCTTCTCCTCGACCGACGTCACCGTCATGGCCGCGCCACGCAGGCCTGCGGCCAGGCTCTCCGCACGGTCGGCGTTCAGCACGACGACGCCGTCGGACTTCTTCAGTTCGCCGGTCGCCTCGAAGTCTCGACCGGTGGCGACGCGGGCGTCGTCGACGTTGACCAGACGTGCCTTGAACGTCGACGGGCTGGCCTCGGCGCCGGCGTCCATGGTCGCGGCGATGTCCCAGTACTCGGCGGACACGAACGCCATGCGCTCACGTTCACGCTCGACGATGATGCGCGTCGCGACGGACTGCACGCGGCCCGCCGACAGCTTCGGCATGACCTTTTTCCACAGGACCGGCGACACCTCGTAGCCGTAGAGGCGGTCGAGGATGCGGCGGGTCTCCTGGGCATCGACCAGGTCGATGTCGAGGTCACGCGGGTTCTCGGCGGCGGCGCGGATCGCAGGTTCGGTGATCTCGTGGAAGACCATCCGCTTGACCGGGATCTTCGGCTTGAGCGTCTCGAGGAGGTGCCAGGCGATGGCCTCCCCCTCGCGGTCACCGTCCGTGGCGAGGTAGAGCTCGTCGACATCCTTCATCAGCGACTTCAGTTCGCTGACGGTGGTCTTCTTGTCCGGCGAGACGACGTAGAGCGGTTCGAAGTTGTCGTCGACGTTCACCCCGAGACGCGCCCAGGGCTGTCCCTTGTATTTGGCGGGGACGTCGGCGGCGCCGCGCGGCAGGTCGCGGATGTGGCCGCGGGACGACTCCACCACATAGTTGGAGCCGAGGTAACCGGCGATCTTGCGCGCCTTCGTAGGGGACTCGACGATCACGAGTCGTCGGATTCCCCCACTAGAGCGGGATGCGGTGCTGGTCTCGGCCACCGGGGCGTCCTTCGGTTGACTGGGTGGAGAACCACCTGCGCGTTGAAACAGGTGTGTTCGATGGGTTTGTACCTTATGTATAGCGCCGTTTGCACATCTGAATTCCGTGTCGCGCTGTCAGATGTGACCCATAACGCGCTTCCAGTCAACGTTTTCCCAGGTCAGAGAATTCTCGTCGAGATCGCTAATGGATGTCCGCAGGTGGCCAATCCGGCACCGCCGCGGCATTCGGCGGCGGACCCACGTATTCGTGCAAACGAACGAGACGGCGGTGTCCGGCGATGCGAAGTGCAGGTGAATGGCCCCGCGTGCCGACCAGCGTGGGTGCGATCCCCACCCGCATCAGGGCGGTGGCGAGGGCTGCGTGGGTGTCGGGGGCGTGCGGATCGAGACCGAGCTGGTAGCGGCCCTCGTCGGAGTGGCCGGAGGCGATCACCCAGAGCCGCAACCCACGGTACGACGGAATCCAGCCGGCGGGCATCGCCTTGACCGCGCCGGCCGACCACGCCCGGTGCAGCGAGTCCAGTTCATGACTCGCGGCGGTGCGGGCCAGCGGGGTGCCCTCATCAGAAGTGGTGACCTCGGCGTCGAGACCGGAGGCCCGCATCTCCTCGACGATCTGCTCCGCGCGCCAGCGATCGCGGACGACGATCGAGACCCGCGTACCGGAATCCGAACGGACGGCCTGACCGTGCGCCGCGAGCAGACCCGCGAGATCGGAGTACGCGGGCTCCTCGGTCTCCGCGGAGAAAAACGACAACTGGCCCACAAATCGAGATTAGGTGGTCCGGGTCCGTGAAACCGGCCTTTCCCGCGGCGGTTCGCGGCGGCACTTCATCGGCCCCCGCAAAACAGACCGCTCCCGTCTCGACTGATCGAGACGGGAGCGGTTGTCGGCAATCTGCGTGAGCAGTTGCGCAGGTGGTCTCAGACCGCGCGAACGCCGGTGGCCTGCGGGCCCTTGGTGCCCTGGCCGACCTCGAACTCCACCCGCTGGTTCTCCTCGAGGGTGCGGAAACCGGATCCCTGGATCTCGGAGTAGTGGACGAACACGTCGTCGGAGCCCTCGTCAGGCGCGATGAAGCCGAAGCCCTTTTCCGCGTTGAACCACTTCACAGTTCCCTGTGCCATGTCTTGCAATCCTTTACATATCAACTGTCGCGACACGATGGGTCATCGCGTCGTGGCCGGTTGACCGCCATACCTCAAAGAGCCCCGCGAAGATCTGCTTCGATCCGCCAAACTAACCTCAGTACCACGGCTGCAACACGCTTGTCGCCCGCCTCGACGGGTTGCGAAAGCTGCGGCCGCACCCAGTCAATCATGTCCGGCCCAGTTGCGATAGTCGCATCAACCAAGATGAGCAAAAACCTCGCCAAACTTCAGCAGCACGACATCCGTCGGTAACATCCCGAACTCCCCAGACCTCCCGCGTCGACACCACTTTGAAGAGTTTCCTCCATAAAATGCAGTACTCCACATTCGGGACAGACCTCCTCGCCAGGTCCCTCGCAGGCACCGACCCCGACGAGTCCCCACTCACGCACCTGTCGGTAATCCCGTCGCGCCCTGCATCTTTCGCCGAGTGGCCGGAATGGGTGCCCCAAGCACTTCTCGACGCCTACGCGGACAACGGAATCGAACACCTCTGGACGCATCAGGCCCGCGCCGCCGACGAGGCATTCCGCGGTAATCATGTCGCCATTTGCACGGGCACCGCATCGGGTAAATCGCTGTCTTACCAAATGCCGATTCTTTCGACCTTGTTGAATGAAAAGAATTCGACAGCGTTATACCTGGCGCCGACGAAAGCTCTCGGCGCGGACCAGATCCGGTCGGTTTCCTCGGTCATCGCCGGGCGGCCGGAGTTCGGGCATCTGCAGCCCTGCGCCTACGACGGCGACACCGACCCCGAGATCCGGCAGTGGGCGCGCGTGCACTCACGGTGGATCTTCACCAACCCCGACATGCTGCACATCGGCATCCTCTCCCATCACGCCCGGTGGCGTCAGTTCTTCCGGCATCTTCGCTACATCGTCGTCGACGAATGCCACCACTACCGCGGCGTCTTCGGGTCGCACACCGCGCTCGTCATGCGACGGCTCCTCCGGATCGCCCGGGCGGCCGGCGCGAATCCGACGGTGATCGGCGCCAGCGCGACGGTCGCACAGCCCGCGGAGGCGTTGGGCCGCTTGATCGGCGAGCCCGCGGTCGCGGTGACCGAGGACAGTTCGCCGCGCGGTGAACGCACCGTCGCATTGTGGGAGCCGGACTTCCTGCCGGCGGTGACCGGCGAGAACGGCGCACCGGTCCGACGCTCCGCCGGCGCCGAATCCGCACGGCTACTGGCAGATTTCGTGGTCGAGGGTGCACGGACACTGTGTTTCGCGCGCAGCCGGCGCGGCGTCGAACTGACAGCGTTGTCCGCACGGAACCTGTTGTCGCAGAGTGCACCCGAACTCGAGTCGAGGGTCGGGGCCTACCGTGCGGGTTATCTCGCCGACGACCGGCGCAAGCTCGAGAAGGCGATCTCCGACGGCGAGCTGCTCGGTGTCGCGACCACCAACGCACTCGAATTGGGTGTCGACATCAGCGGATTGGACGCCGTCATCGTCAGCGGCTACCCCGGAACGGTCGCGTCGTTCTGGCAGCAGGCGGGCCGTGCCGGGCGCCAGCGAGAGTCCGGGGATTCGCTGGTGGTCCTGGTCGCCCGCGACGACCCGCTCGACACCTATCTCGTGCACCATCCCGAGTCGCTCCTCGGCAAGCCGGTGGAGGCCACTGTCACCGACCCGGCCAACCCGTACATCCTCGGGCCGCATCTGCTGTGTGCCGCCGCGGAGAAACCGCTCTCGGACACCGAGATCGACGCCTGGGATGCGCGGCCGGTGGCCGAAGATCTGGCGGCGGAAGGGCTGCTGCGCAAGCGGAAGTCGGGTTGGTACGTCGCCGCCGGCGTCGAACCGCACGCCGAGATCGACATCCGGGGCGGCATCGGCGGGCAGGTGCTGATCGTCGACACCACGACCTCGCAGGTCCTGGGCACCGTCGACACCGGACGTGCGATGTCCACGGTGCACCCCGGGGCGGTGCACATCCACCAGGGCGAGACGTACCTCGTCGACGAACTCGACCTCGACGACGGCCTGGCTCTGGCACATCCCGAGGACCCGGACTGGACCACCTCTGCACGCGAGACCACCGACATCTCGATCACCTCGGTCATCGAGAGCCGTGAGTTCGGTCCGCTGACCGTGGCCTTCGTCGAGGTCGACGTGACGCACCAGGTGGTCGGCTACCTGCGGACGCTGCGGACCGGCGAGGTCCTCGACGCCGTCGAACTCGACATGCCCGAGCAGACCCTGCACACCCGGGCGGTCATGTACACGCTGACACCCGAGGTGCTGGCCGAGGCCGGGATCGACGAGACGCGGCTGCCCGGGTCACTGCACGCAGCCGAGCACGCCGCGATCGGACTCCTCCCTCTCGTCGCGACATGCGACCGCTGGGACATCGGCGGCGTCTCCACCGACCTCCACCCCGACACCGGATTGCCGACCGTCTTCGTCTACGACGGGTACATGGGCGGGGCGGGCTTCGCCGAGCGCGGGCACTCCGCCTTCCTCACCTGGATCGACGCCACCCGGGACGCCGTCGCGAGCTGCGGATGCGAGAGCGGCTGCCCGTCGTGTGTGCAGAGCCCCAAGTGTGGCAACGGCAATGATCCGTTGGACAAAGATGGCGCAGTGGCCGTCCTCGAGCTGCTGTCTCGGCAATACTTGGCTCATGCATGACGAGGCATCCGATCGGGGGATCGGAACGAAGCGGGTGGTGACCCGGCCCTCGCGCGCCTTCTTCCTGCTCGCGCGGCCGACCCAGGACACCGACAACCTGCCGGCCTCCATCGGCGAACGCGATGTGTTCTTCTCCGAGGAGGCAGCACTCGACGCCCTCGACCTGCACTACGGGTGGTGCGCGGCCCGATCGGGCGGCTTCACCCCGGTGGTGACCACCGCGCAGTGGTACCTGCAGACCGCGATGATCGGCCCGCGGATCACCCCGTCGCTCGGCGAGGTGTACCTGGCTTCGTCCGACGCACAGTCCGGCGAAACCTGGGCTGCTGCAGGCGGGTTCCTGACCGAGGGCGAACTGATCCACTGGTCGTCGTTCGTGCGGGCGGTCCGACCGTGGATCCCGCTGAACACCGGAACCGAGGCCTTCGAGCTCGCCTACCGCGGTGACACCGACGTGCACTTTCACCAATTGTGGTTCGCCCCTATGCAATCGGTCCGGGTGTATCCCAAGCGGATCGTCGTCGACGAGGACAGTCGCGGGTAGGTCAGCGTCTGGTCGTGTCGTTCACGAGGCCCTGGTCGTACACTCTTTCCGCGCTAGGTCACTCGGACCCCGGCTAGGACGCGAACACCTCCTTGTACCTCTCTGCCTCAGACGGTTTGAGATCACCCGACACGCGGAGCAGCACATCTCCACGGACCGTGTCGTACTCCTGTCCGAGCATCGGGGCTCCCTTCAGCACCCGCTGGATGTAGTCAGCACGCGCTTGGGCTGATGCATGGTCTGGCCACTGTTCGACCATTGCCCCGCAGTCAACACCGATGCTGCCGTCCGGCGACTCGGGACAACCAACGCGCGAGTCCTCGATGACAAAGGCGGTCGTGTACCCGTTTGGGCGACCGATCAGATTGTTCGGGTCGTTGTCTTCGGTGATCTCAATCATTTTCACCACTTCGGGTATCGATGTCTTCAATCGATCGGCCAAGTCGGAGGCAGTCAGAGGTTGAGCTGTCATCACCCCGGGGAGTGCGGAAGCTTGCCGAGGAGCATCTTTCTCAGACGAGCATCCTGCGAGTAGTGCAAGTGCCGCGGCAGTGGCTACGAAGGCTCTAATCACGTCCGTAACCGTACGACGACCTGATCTGGCCGATCCCCAGACTCCGTTCTCTTGTCCGACGCGGGTAGCGCTCCCCCGTCACTCGACGGGCCCGGCCCGCGCCGACGCGGTGGCTGCCCGGACCCCGAAGCTGCCCAGGTCGGCCGGGACGCGCACCGAGACCAGCACGTCTTCACCGTCCGTCTGGCACAGGACCACATCGGCTGATGGTCGTTGCGCTGCAGCCACTGCACGCGCAGCGGTGCAGGGGTCGGACTCCCCCGCCGCATGGTCTGCGGCGGCCGCCAGCGCAGACAGGTCGGCGGCGGACTGTGCGCGGTGGCGGGCGAGCACGGCCGCGCCGACGTAGATCACCAAGACGAGAACCGCGGCGAGGGCGGCGATCGCGAACGCACCCAGCACCGTCGCATTGCCCTGGTCGTCGGCGACGAGACCGCGGATCACTCTCACGGTTCGACGCCGGGAGCGAAGACCACCTCGTCCTCGCCGCGTGGTTCCTTCGCGGCCACCGCCTGTGCCGACAATGTGAGCCCGGGCAGCAGCGGCACAGAGGTCCGCACCTGCGCGACGACACGTTCGCCCTGCACCGACACCGACACCACCGCCCGATCCCCCACCGTCCGCTTCGCGACCTCGCGCGCCGAATCGTCCCCCGCCGCCGTCAACCGCGCCGCCTCCCGCGCAGCATCGGTGCACCGGATCTGGGCCGTCACACCACCGATCGCGCCGACGGCGAGCAATACCGCGACGACGATCGCGGCGACGGCGTAAGCCGCCTCCACCGTCACCATCCCGTCGTCGTCGCGACCCAGCTGCACCAACCGAATCCGCCACGCGTGCACACACATCAGCCGACCGAGGTGTTGAGCGCCTTCCCGATGATGCCGGTCAACGCACTCACGATGTTGTCCCCGGTGACCACCGTGTAGAGGATCGCCCCGAACGCCGCGGCCGCGATAGTGCCTATCGCATACTCCGCCGTGGACATGCCGTCCTCGTCGGCGATCAACCGCAGGGCGTGCGCGCCCGCACGATCGACGAGACGGGAAAGGTTGTGGGTCATGGGTTCTCCTGTCGGGATGACGACCTTCCGAATTCCTGCATCACTTGGACGCACGGGAGCGCTGTTCGGATCCACCGGATTTCCGCCTCTGCAAACCCACCCCTTTTCGGCAGAATCACCACCTGAGAAGGGGCGGGTTTGCCGAAAAGGGGTGGCTTTGCGAGCCGAGACCGTTACCCTGGCGAACGGATCAGAGTCGAGTCACACGCTTGGTGGAATCGAATGAGCCTCAACCGAAACCTGATCACGTCGCTCGTCGCAGCAGTCGTCATCGTTGCCGGGATGATCGTTCCTCAGGTCGTGCTTCCGCGATCAGCTCTCCCCGAGGCAGGTGCAGCATCGCTCACCGCCCGCCTCGACAACGCGATCACGGCACGGATCGCGCAGATGGGGATACCCGGCGCGATCGTCAGCCTCTCGATCCCCGGCCGAGCCGAGTACGTGAAGGGCTTCGGCGTCGCCAACCCCACCGTCCCGGTGCCACTCACTCCCGACTTCCACTTCCGGACAGGCAGTGTCACAAAGACATTCACCGGGACAGCGATCCTGCAGCTCGCCGAACGCGGACTCGTCGACCTCGACGCGCCGGTATCGCGATACGTATCCGGCGTTCCCCACGGCGACGAAATCACCATCGACATGCTCGGCCGGATGCGCAGTGGTCTTGCCGAGTTCGCCGGCACCGAGCAGTTCGTCACCGCCCTCTATGCCGAATCACCAAAAGGACCGTGGGCATTCCCCTATCCGCCGCGAAAGGCGCTCACCGCCGCGTTCCGGCAGCCGATGTCGTTCCCTCCCAACGCCACCTACCAGTACAGCAACACCAACGCGGTGCTCCTCGCCCGCGTCGTCGAGAAGGTCAGCGGGATGCCCTTCGACCGCTACCTGCAGCGGCACATCCTCGGACCCGCCGGACTGTCGAAGACGAGCTACCCCGCCGACGGGTGGCTCCCGTTCCCCTTCTCCGGGGGCACCACCAAGGACGATCCGCGCAACCCCCGCACACTCGACGCAACCCTGTGGAACCCGTCGTGGAGCGACGCCGCGGGAAAGATCGTCTCCACCGTCGGTGACCTACGCAAGTGGACCCGAATGTTGAGCGGCGGAGCACTCTTGCGTCCGAGCACGCGGGAGCGTCGGGTCTCCAACGGCACTCCCGTGGCGCCCGGCGTCGACTACGCGTTCACGATCTTCGACGCCGACGGATGGGTCGGGCACAACGGTGAACTGCCCGGTTACACAACGGTGGCGGTGCACCTCCCGGAGCGCAACGCAACGCTCGTCGTCTCCGCCAATTCGGACCACCCGCAGCCCAGCCCGGCAGGTCAGATCGCCTACGACGTCACCCGGATCGCCACCCCGGGCCACGTGTACGAGCTGGGACCGCAACCCCCGCTGAGGGGCGCGGGCTGACTCTCTCCGCAAACCCACCCTTTTTCGGCAGGATCACCACTCGCGAAGGGGTGGGTTTGGCGAAAAGGGGTGGGTTTGCGGACAACTCAGAACGCGCCGAGCACTGTCGACGCCAGACCCACGACGACCGGCACGATCCCGAGACAGATGAACGCCGGGAGGAAGCACAGCCCGAGCGGACCGCTGATCGCGACGCCGGCACGTTCGGCAGCGGCCAGCGCGTCGTCGTGAGCGCGGCGTCGAACGTCGTCGGCCAATTCCGCGAGTCCGCTGGCCAGCGACGAACCGGCTCGGGCCGATCGCCGCGCCAGCGCTGCGAGGGCCTCGAGATGGTCGTCGCCCGATGCCTTTCCACCCGGCAGATCGTCGAGCAGCGCCGACCATGCCGCGTCCGGGTCGGCGCCGAGTTGCAACAGGTCGGCGACACGAACGAGCGGCCGGGCGAGCGATGGCGGGGCGCGCTCCGCGACGACCGACGCGGCGGCACCCACCGGCAGCCCCGCCCGCAGGCACACGGCGAAGAGGTCGAAGGCGGATGCCACGGCGAACGGGTCCTCACGTGGTGGGCCCGCGCCCAGCCATCTCGGTGAGCGGTCGGGGCCCGGCGGCGGGTCCATGACCCGATACAACCGCCAGCGCGGCGCGGGCCAGACCAACAGTCCCGCAGCCAGGGACGCCAGCGCGATGACCACCGGAGTCAACGGGCCAGCACCTTGCCGGTGATGCGTTCGGACCACGCGACTCCGGCTGCGGCCAAAGCGGTTCCGACCATCAGCAGGATGCCACCGAGACCACCCCCGAGGAGCACCCGGAGCGGCCCGGCGCCGGTCGCCTGGCCCAGTGCGATACCCAGCAGGGGCAGACCGGCCAACACCATCGCGGTCGCGCGTGGCCCCGACAGGCCGGCGCGGGTGCGGTCGGCGAACCCGCGGCGCGACCGTAGATCGGCCCGCAACGCCGCCAGCATGTCCACCATCGGTAGGCCGTACTGTTCTGCGGTCTGCCAGGCGACCCCGATCCGACGCCACGACGCGGCCCCCGACGCGTCGTCCGAGCCCGGTGCCGTGTCCGGATCTGCGACCGCCGACCCACCGAGCGCCGCCCGCGACGCCATCGCCTCGAGGCCGTCCGCGATCTCCGAACACCCGAGCCCGCCGCCGGACGTGCGCCGCCGAAGCTCGGCGACGGCGACCTCGCAGGCGTGGACCGGGGGCGCACCGACCGACAGTTCCGAGATCATCAGGGACAGCGCCAGCAGCAGGTCGTCCAACCGACGATCGAATCCCTTCTCCGCCCGCCGACGGCGCCGAATCCACATCACCAGGGTCACGACGATCCCCGCCGCAACCGCGGCCGAGAGTCCGCCCAGCACCAAGGCCGCCACCGGTGCACCTGCGGCGACCAGCGCCGTCGGATTCGACGATCGGGTGACTCGCGGCCTGCCCACGACGACCCGGAGACGGTGTCCGGCCCGTGGCGGCGACCACAGCAGGACGCCGAACCCGAGGGCCGCCAGCACCGGGGCCGACGGCGGGACCGCGGACATCATGCCGACAACCGCCGCGGACCGGGTGCGACCTCGGGTTCGTCGGCGGACGAGCTGTCGGGTGGTCGATGCCTGGCGAGCATCTCGTCGAAGAGTGGTCGGTGTTCGGTGAACCCCCTGTCGCGCAACCAGATCGGCACGATGTCGACTCTCCCGTCAAGAGCACGCCGTACGACGCCGATCTCGACGAGCCCCCGTGAACCGTCCGCACGGCGCGCGACACCGAGCACCATCTGCAGCGCCGCGCCCAGCTGGCTGTGCAACGCATCCCGCCCCATCCCACCCAGCGCGGCGAGGGCTTCCATCCGCGCCGGGACCTCGGAGGTCGAGTTGGCGTGCACGGTGCCGGCACTGCCGTCGTGTCCGGTGTTGAGTGCGGTGAGCAGATCGATCACCTCGCCGCCACGTACCTCGCCGACGACGATCCGGTCGGGCCGCATACGCAGTGCCTGCCGCACCAGTGTCCGCACCGGAACCTCGCCCACGCCTTCGACATTCGCCGCGCGCGCCACGAGCCTCACCACCTGGGGATGACGGGGTGCAAGTTCGAGAGCGTCCTCGACACACACGAGCCGCTCACACTGGTCCATCTCACCGATCAGCGCGTTGAGCAGTGTCGTCTTCCCGGAGCCCGTGCCGCCTATCACCAGGAAGGAGAAGCGGTGTCGGAGGATGTCTCCGATGGTCCCCACCACCTCGGCCGGGATGGCGCCGCCGGCGATCAGGCTCGGCAGGTCCTTCGACGCCGAACGCAGCACCCGCAACGAGATACAGGTGCCATCTGCGGCGAGTGGCGGGATGATCGCGTGGAGTCGCACCGTGTACCCGCGCCGGCCGACGTCGGACAGCTGACCGTCGACCCACGGTTGCGCGTCGTCGAGACGGCGCCCGGCGCTCAGCGCGAGGCGTCCCGCCAGCCGCCGGACCGATGCCTCGTCGGGAAAGCGGATCGTCGTCGGCTCGAGTCCGTGTCCGCGGTCCACCCACACGTCATCGGGGCCGGCGACGAGGATGTCGGCGATGTCGGGCTCGGCGAGTAGCGCCTCCAGCTTCCCGGCGCCGGTGAGCTCGGTTTGGAGGAATCGGAGTGCCGCAAGGAGATCGGTGTCGCCCAGGACACCGCCGGCCTCGGCGCGAATCGCTTCGGCGATGACCGCCGGGCTCGGCTCCGCGGCATCTGCGGCCAGTCGGGAACGGACGCGTTCGAGCAGCTCGTCGTCGGTTCGATCGGGCGTCACGCCGCCCTCCCCTGCCCGACCACCCTCGAGTGCACCGCTCGAGCCGCGCGGCCGAGTGGACTGCGGGGTCGGACACGGAGCGGTCCGCCTTCCAGCCTGACCGGAAGGCGCGGGTCAGGCCGGTACGCGGCGATCAGGGGGACCCCGATCGCGTCGGCGACCTGGGCGGGTCGCAGGCCACCTGGTGACGGACCCCGGACCACGAGTTCGACGGAGACCTCGTCACCGATGAGCCGGCCGACGACCCGGCGTGCCGCAGCGCAGCCACCGACCGAGGGAGCCGACACCAGCACGACGAGATCCGCCGACGCGATCGCCGTGCGGACGACCGGGGTGTCGGCCCGTGGGAGATCGACCACCACGAGATCTCCGTGCGTCCGACCCGCGTCGATGACCGCGGCGACCGCGTCCGGCCCCGGGCCCCGGGCCGGGAGGCGTTCCGAGGTCAACACCGCGAGACCGCTCTCCGCACGGGGCAGGGCGTGGTGCAACGCCGTGCCGCCGACGACTCCACCGTCCAGGGACAGGTCCTGCCATCGCAATCCCGGGCGTTGCTCGATTCCGAGCAGGAGGTCGGCACCGGGCGCGACGTCGTCGAGATCGAGCAGCAGGGTGGCCGAACCGTTCCCGACGCTGGTGAGCGCCACCGCAGCGGCCAGCGTCGATGCGCCGGCTCCACCGTGTGCGCCGATGACCGCAAGGACACCCGCAGGCCGCCGCCGCGGTACGCGGACCTCGGTCAGTGTCCTGACCAGGCGCTTCTCGTCCGACGGCAACGCGGCCGCGTCGGTGGCCCCCAGATCCATCGCCATCCGCCAGGTGTCGGCGTGCGGCTCCTCCGCACTGACGAGGATCAGACCGTCGCGACGAGGCGGATGTATCAGCGAGAGAACGGCGATCGCCGCCGGATCGGCCACCACGGCTCGGGTGGTCAGCCATTCGCGACGGCAGTCATCGGGTCGGCCGACGACCGTGCGATAACCGGCAGCAGCGGCGCAGCGGGCGACGTCGTCGTACAGCTCCGGGTCGACGAGAACGAGCAGATCATCGGGCATGACGTCGATGATGAGGCGCAGAAGGACCCGTACGAGGTCGGCGGGGGTCGCTGTGGAGATCTTCGGCGGGCTGTGGAAGGAATCCACAAGACGACGACCGCGCGCACTACAACTGGCTGTGCGAAAGGAATTCCTGGGGAGACGACCCCCAGATAGAAGACAACCCCGGCCAGGGGGGGAGGAGGCCGGGGTTGTCGCGTTTCAGCCCCGGGGGGTCGGGCTGAAAGGCGCCGGTATCAGAACCGGGTACCGACGACTATACACACGGGCTCGGATTCTTTGCAAGTACAACAATCGTTTTTCGCAAATGTCCGTTCTGATCTTCAGGATACCCCTGGTACCGATACGCAACCTCCCGACAAACGTATTTCCACAAGGAAAATTGCAGTTGGTAAATCTCGGACATCGCTGCCGGCCGGCCCGCGCCACGGGCACCCCGGGCGGCAGATCGTCATGACGAACCCGGCCTCGCCGGGAGGCCGGAACCCGCCTCTCGACACGCCGGCCGCAGCGCGTCGAGAGCTTTCCGCAGCCCACCAGATCCGCGGATGTATTTGCCCCGCACAGCTTCTCGTCAGTCTGGGGAAGTTGCTCGACATTTGGACCCGAATCACTTGATGTGACCGCGATCACGGTGTACAACAGTGGTACGGAAGTTCGGAGGGCCAAGCCCGATCCGGAAGAGAAGGACCGAGCCCCCACTCCCACACTTCCCAGCACGGGCGGCAAGCACCCACGCGGAGCACGCCGCATAGAGGCAAAAGCGTTGTGCGCCTGCGAAATCGCGGCCAGGAGAAACGACCGACACACTGATGCGCCAAAGCCTTCCCCCGCACGGTAGATAGCCCGGGGAGAATGGCCCTCCAATGGCAGCACGTGGACGGTACGGGCGACCTGACTCGCGTTCAATCGCCGAGGCGGTGACCACAACCCACCAAGCACGCTTGGTAACTTGAGTCCGTGCTACGCGGGCGGCAACCTCGTCGGTAACGACAGGGAGGCCGCCCGCAGTGTTGTCCGGGGTCGGTTCGAGCTATCCGGCCCGCGCCGCATCGGCAATCGATTTCGCCTCCGCCGCACCGGCTTCGAGAGCTTCGCAACAGAACACCAGCCAGTCCCGCAGCCCGTCCGGGCTCCCCGAGGCGAACGCCGCGGACAGCGTCCGATACTCCGCCGCGCGCTTGAACCAGGTGACCTCCGGGACCCCCAGACAATGCGGGTCGAGTCCCGTCGCCGCACCCACGAGCCGGGACGCGGCACGCGCGACCACCCCGTTCGCAGAGGGGAACGGCTGGAGCCCGAGAAGCTCGCCGTGCACCACCGCTGCGAGCACCGGCGCCGGCACCGACGTTGCACCGGTTATCAACTGCCCCAACAGATCGAGACGATTTGCCACATCCGTCTCAGGTCGCGGCCGGCCGAGCTCGTCCGGGTCCCCCACCAGGTCGGCGGCGGCGAGCGTGTGTAGCCGAGCGAAGGCCTGAGCAGGAGCGCGTCGGATCACGCCGGTGAGGGTCTCGAGCGATTCACCATCGAGAGCCTGCGACACGCGCATCGCCCCCGCGAGGATCGGGTCATCGAAGTCCCCGTCGCGGCGGAGCTCAACACTGCCGCCGTCGATCGCGGCCGACGACCGGCCCGCCCGCCACGAGGCCTCGGTGGCTGTCTTGTCCCATCCGCGCAGGTTGGCGGGGTGCCGGTGCACCGCGGACAGCGCGTCACGCGCCCGGTCGGCGGCGTCGGCCACGCCGGGGAGGTCCAACAGAGGAGCCAAAGGATCGTTGGTCACGCCCTGACGATAGTTGCGTGAACCCGTCGCGTGCGCCCCCGACCCCGCTCCGACCAGCTCCACGTCCACCGCTCTCGAACCCGGGCATCGATGTAGCCGCACGGTCGACAATCGAATGCTCCCGCAACCAACCATGACATCACTTATTGTTAGTGACGGTTTCGAATACGCGCTTTCATCCATTCTTTCGGTCGCCCGAACAAGGCGTTGGCCAAGCGTGGAGAATGGACGTCGACCGCTTGTCGCGACAGAGCCACCGCTCGTCGCGTATCGATCACGCTCGTCGGAGCACCGGTACCCCGTTGCAACGTGGCGTGACTACGCTCACACCAGCGATCCGTCATCCGATCGGGTCACCTTTACTGTGGGTTGACCCGCCGTCGAGAAGCGAAAGGCTCATGTCACTGATGTCCTCCACCACCGTCCAGGCGTTCCCGCCATCCGAAGAGTTCGCCGCGCAGGCCAACGCCAACGCCGAGATCTACGACCGTGCAGACGCCGACCGACTCGAGTTCTGGGCGGAGCAGGCGCGTCGACTCGATTGGGCCACCGATTTCACCGACACCCTCGACTGGTCGAACGCGCCGTTCGCCAAGTGGTTCGTCGGCGGCAAGCTCAATGTCTCCGTCAACTGCGTGGACCGGCACGTCGCCGCGGGCAAGGGCGACCGCGTCGCCATCCACTGGGTCGGCGAACCCGGCGACACCCGCGACCTCACCTACAGCCAGCTGCTCGCCGAGGTCAGTAAGGCGGCCAACTACTTCACCTCCATCGGCCTGCAGGCCGGCGACCGCGTCGCCATCTACATGCCGATGGTCCCCGAGGCCCTGATCTCGATGCTCGCCTGCGCGCGTCTCGGCCTCACACACTCCGTCGTGTTCGCCGGCTTCTCGTCGGGCGCCCTGCGCTCCCGCGTCGACGACGCCGAGGCCAAGCTCGTCATCACCACCGACGGCCAGTACCGGCGCGGCGAGCCCGCTCCGCTCAAGACCAATGTCGACGAGGCGCTGGGCACCGGCGACGACGCGGCGAAGTCGGTCGAGAAGGTCCTCGTCGTGCGCCGCACCAACCACGACCCCGACCTGAACTGGGTCGAGGGACGCGACGTCTGGTGGGAAGACACCGTCGAGCAGCAGTCCGACGTCCACGAGCCGGAGGCCTTCGACTCCGAGCACCCGCTGTTCCTGCTCTACACCTCGGGCACCACCGGCAAGCCCAAGGGCATCGTCCACTCCTCCGGCGGCTACCTCACGCAGGTCAGCTACACCTTCCATTACGTCTTCGACCACAAGGAAGGCCGCGACGTCTTCTGGTGCGGCGCCGACATCGGCTGGGTGACCGGCCACTCGTACCTCGTCTACGGTCCGCTCTCCAACGGCGCCACCGAGGTGGTCTACGAGGGCACCCCGAACTCGCCCAACGAACACCGCCACTTCGAGATCATCGAGAAGTACGGCGTCACCATCTACTACATCGCCCCGACGCTGATCCGCACGTTCATGAAGTGGGGCCAGCAGATCCCCGACGCCCACGACCTGTCGTCGGTCCGCCTGCTCGGCAGCGTCGGCGAGCCGATCAACCCCGAGGCGTGGAAGTGGTTCCGCGAGGTCATCGGCGGTGGCAAGGCCCCGATCGTCGACACCTGGTGGCAGACCGAGACCGGCGCCATCATGATCTCGCCGCTCCCCGGCGTGACCGCGACCAAGCCGGGTTCGGCGATGAAGCCGCTGCCCGGCATCAGCGCGAACATCGTCGACGACCAGGGCAACCCGGTCGGCGCCGGCGAACAGGGCTACCTCGTCCTCGATCAGCCGTGGCCGGCGATGCTGCGCGGCATCTGGGGCGACGAGGAACGCTTCCGGGACACCTACTGGTCGCGGTTCGCCGAGCAGGGCTGGTACTTCGCCGGTGACGGCGCCCGCTACGACGAGGACCACGCCCTCTGGGTCCTCGGCCGCGTCGACGACGTGATGAACGTGTCCGGCCACCGCATCTCCACCGCAGAGGTCGAGTCGGCTCTCGTCGGCCATTCCGGCGTGGCCGAGGCCGCGGTCATCGGCGCCGCCGACGAGACCACCGGCCAGGGCATCGTCGCCTTCGTCATCCTGCGTGAGGGTGTCGAGAACACCGGCGACGAGCTGATCGCCGAACTGCGCCAGCAGGTGTCGGTGGAGATCTCCCCGATCGCCAAGCCGCGGGAGATCAACGTCGTGCCGGAGCTGCCCAAGACGCGTTCGGGCAAGATCATGCGCCGCCTGCTCAAGGACGTGGCCGAGGGTCGTGAGCTCGGCGACACCTCGACCCTCGTCGACCCGTCGGTCTTCGAGGCGATCCGCTCCAAGAAGGCCTGACGCTCACTCCTCAGGGAGCAAGAAGATGCGCCACCGGTGAGGACTTCACCGGTGGCGCATCGGCCTTTCGGCGGACTTCCACCGGCATCTCGCCGGGTGGGCCGCCACCTCGTCCGCCCACGCATGGCAACATATGGCCATCAGCCGAACAACGGAGGATTCTGTGAGCCCCAACGAGCACGGCCTGCCCGAAGCGGGCCGGGACTCCGTCCCGTCGATCCCTCTCTCCGACGCGAACGCCGGTCCGAACGGTGAGCCGAGCATCGGGAGCCTGGTCAAGGACGCCACCGCGAGCGTCTCGACCCTGTTCCGGTCCGAGGTCGCCCTCGCCAAGGCCGAGCTCGTCGGTGAGGCCAAGAAGGCGGGCGCGGGTACGGGTCTGCTGATCGTCGCCGGCGTGATGGCGCTGTACTCCAGCTTCTTCTTCTTTTTCTTCCTGGCCGAACTGCTCGACGAGTTCGTGTGGCGCTGGCTGGCGTTCCTGATCGTCTTCCTGATCCTCGTCGTGGTCACCGTCATCGCGGCGTTCGTCGGCTACATATTCTTCAAGAAGGTCCGAGGACCGAAGAAGACGATGGAGTCGGTCAACGAGTTGTCGACCGTGCTGCCCAACCGCGGCCCCGGCCATCCGCAGGCCCCGGCGCACCCGAGGATTCCTCCCGCCCGCGAGGGATAGGTCGTGAGCGAGGCACCTGACCCGTCGAGCGTTCGTCTACCCGGCGACTGGGAGCACCTCGACGTCCGTGCCAACGGTGTCCGGTTCCACGCGGTCGAACCGGCGGGGGTGCCCGCCGGCGACCGGCCCCTCGTATTGCTGCTCCACGGTTTCGGCGAGTTCTGGTGGAGTTGGCGCCACCAGCTGACAGCTCTCACCGATGCCGGTTTCCGTGCCGTGGCGGTCGACCTCCGCGGCTACGGCGACACCGACAAACCACCGCGCGGCTATGACGGCTGGACCCTGGCCGGTGACACCAACGGTCTCATCCGCGCCCTCGGGCACACCAGCGCCACGCTCATCGGCCACTCCGACGGCGGCCTGGTCTGCTGGGCGACCGCGACCCTGCATCCCCGCGTCGTCGACCGGATCGTCGTCGTCGCATCCCCTCACCCGCGGGCACTTCGACGACGCGCACTGCGTGACCGGGATCAGCGGGCGCAGTTCCTCGACCTCTTCCTGCGCAATCAGATCCCGCGCGTCGGCGAACGGCAGATCACCCGCGACGACGCGGCGTTCATCGCCGACTACTTCGCGCAGCGATCGTCGTCGTCCTGGCGCTCGGAACCCGACTACGCGCAGACCGTCGACCTGAACCGGTCCGCGATGCTGATCCCCTACGTCGCGCACTGCAGTCTGGAGTACCGGCGCTGGGCGTTCCGCTCCCAGTTCCGGCCCGACGGGATGCGATTCATGGAGCTGATGGACCAACGGCTACACCTGCCGGTCCTCGCCCTCCGCGGCCGCGACGACCCGTACATCCTCAGCGACGCCATGGCCGACGGCCACCGGTGGGCGGCGCACCAGACCTACCGGCAGATCGAGGACAGCGGACACTTCGTGCACCAGGAGCAGCCCGCCGCGGTGACCGAGGCGATCCTCGACTTCCTCCGAACCGAACCGGAGGCGACCAACGACGTCGCCGCCAAGAAGGCGCGGCGGATCAGGCCAGCACGCACCTCTTGGTACTCACCCGCTCGCTTCGCCGCTCGGATTCGTCGAAGTCGGCGCGCACCTGACGGGCGGTGAGCACGAAGCCGGTCTCGTCGGCCGCGTTCTCCGCCGCACCGAACACGACGCCGAGCACCTCGCCGTCCGAGTTCAGCAGCGGCCCACCGGAATTGCCCTGCCGGATCGATCCGCGCACGGCGTAGACCTCGCGCGTCACCTGGCCGGTCCGGTAGATGTCGTCGCCGGTGTGCATGAACGTCGACCGGACACGCAGCGGGCTCACGTAGAACGGTCCGGCCTCGGGAAAGCCGAGCGCGATGGCGTCGTCGCCGGTCGAGGCCGGCCGCGAGGCGAACTTCAGTGCGGGCGCGCGGAGGCCGGGGACGTCGAGGACGGCGATGTCGGTGTCGCTGTCGAAGAGGACGACCTTTGCGGGCAGCCGCGCCCCGGTGGAGGTCTCGACCTCGAGCCGTTCGGTGCCGGCCACGACGTGGGCGTTGGTCATCACGCGTTCGGGCGAGACGACGAAGCCGCTGCCCTCGAGGGCCTGACGACAACTGGGCGCCACACCCTCGATCTTGACGACGCTCGGACGCGCCTGACGGACCACGGGCAGGTCGGCCAGTGCCGGGTCGGGTGCATCGACGTTCGTCGACGGCGTGCTCTGGAACGGGAACTTCGGCAGTCCAGAACTGTCGAGAAGCGCCTTGAAGTCACCGGGCAGATCGTTGACCCACTGCGGCGACAGCACCTCGACGCCGGTCAGCACCTTGGAGTCGCGAACAGAACCGGCGATGGCCGGGTCGGCGGACTCGCGCAGCGGGATCGCCAGCAGTCCGGCGGCCAGCAGCACGGCGACGACCTGCAAGATCGAGCCCACGCCGCTGTCGACGGCTCGTAGTCCCGGCGAGCGGATGCCGCCGCGGGCGGCCCGCCCCAGCACCATGCCGGCCACCTCACCGATGACCACCAGCACGACGAGGACGACGATCCCGACGAGCACGCGGACCTGTAGGTCGTCGAAACGCTCGATCAGATGCGGCGCCAGGAGCAGTCCCGCGACCGCACCGAGCGCGACGCCGATGAACGCGAGCGCCGAGGCGACCGCACCCGACCGGTAGCCGCTGATCGCGGCGAGGAGCGCGATGCCGATGACGATGACGTCGACCCACGCGGACCCGGTCATCAGCTCGCCCCGGGTCCGGCGTCGGGGTCGGTCGTGCCGTGCGGATGGACCGCGCTGAATCCCGACTCCTGGCGGTTGCCTGCGAGCTCGATCATCTCGTCCAACGGCCGGACATCGTTCTTGTCCCACGGTCGGTCCCAGCCCGACGCGTCGCTGATGGCGGCGATGAGTCCACCGGTGAAACCCCAGACCAGCAGGCCGTCGACGAAGAAGGCCGGTCCCTGATAGAGCCGTCCGCCCATGACCGATCGGCGCACCTGGAAGCGGTTCTCGGGAGCGAGGAGTTCGCGGAGGTTGATGCGGTCGACTCGGGCGGTCTCACCCGGGTCGACGACACGCACCTCGCTCGGCTCGCGCCAGTAGCCGATCACCGGCACGACGTCGAAACCCGACGGCGGAACCGGGAAGGTCGGCAGGTTGGCCACGATGTGTACGCCCGACGCGTCCAGACCGGTCTCCTCACGCGCCTCGCGCAGCGCGGTGCCGACCGGGAAGTCGTCGCCCGAGTCGGCCGCACCTCCTGGGAACGCGACCTGCCCGCTGTGCTGACGCAGGGTCGACGCACGTTCGGTCAGGAGCACCTCGGCGTCGGCGGGCACACCGCCGGGATGATCGTCGGCGGCCTCCCAGGAACCGGAGAACAGCACCAGGACCGCGGCCGCACGGCGGTCGCGACGGAACATCTGGGCCCACCGGGTCCGGTCCCCGCCTCGATTGTTGACGCTCTCGGAGACAGCATCGACATCGCCGGTCAGGGCGTGCAACCACGGCGGGATCTCGTCAGGGTGCACGAGCGGGCCCACGTGCGGGTTACTGCGCGGGTCGTCGCTCATACGGTCACGCCCAGGTATTCCTCGACCGCATCGGCGATCTCCTGCGGACTGTCGAACACGCCGGGGTAGACCTTGGCGATCGTGCCGTCGGGACGCAGGAAGACGGTCGACGGGAAGACCCGCGGTGCGGTGATGGCGGCGGCCACCCGGCCGTCGGGATCGAGCACGGACGGCAAACGAACTCCGATCTCGGTGAGCAGGGTCAGCGGGAAGAACGGGTTGGTCCCGCCCTCCTTGGCGTGGAGTGCCAGCACCGTGACCCGGTCGCCGGCTCGGGCCGCGAACTCCTCGAAGTACGGCAGCTCGGTCTTGCAGGGACCGCACCACTGCGCCCAGACGTTGACGACGAGCGGCCTCCCGGCGGTGGCGGCGCCGAGGTCGTATGGCGCGCCGGTCCCCAGACATGGTTCGACGATGCCGGCCAGCACCGAGTCCGGGTTCTCCGGCAGGCCCGTCACCGGGCAGTCGGCGAGCTTCGCGTCAGCGCGTGCCTGTGCCACGCGGGCCTCGTCGACCGGCGCGTCGAAGGGACGCGCGCCGCTGGCCGACGGTGGCGCACCGGTGGTCGGCGACGGGGCGTCGCCGCGCGGCCAGATCGCGACGATGAGCGCGATCATCACGATGACGAAGACGAGGGTCCAGCGCGCGGCGGCCGGGAAACGAGGGGACGGCGGTGCGGGAGGTGCGGGGGAATCGGCGGGTTGCGGCGTCGCCGGCTCGGTGGCGTTGTCGTTCACGGGGCGGCGAGTCCCGCCAGTCGGAGCAGGTGCTCGGTCTCGGGGCCCTTGACCAGTGCGGCGGCCTCGGCCTTGTCCATCGGGCCGGTGCCCACCGACGGGCAATCCTTGGCGAGGACGCAGACCCCGCACGCCGGTTTGCGGGCATGGCACACGCGCCGGCCGTGGAAGATCACGCGGTGGGACAGGTCGGTCCACTCCTTGCGTTCGATCAGCTCGCCGACGGCGTGCTCGACCTTCACCGGGTCTTCTTCCTCGGTCCACTGCCAACGTCGGACGAGACGACCGAAGTGGGTGTCGACGGTGATCCCGGGGACCCCGAAGGCGTTGCCCAGGACGACGTTGGCCGTCTTGCGGCCGAAACCGGGCAGCGACACCAGGTCCTTCAACTTGTTCGGGACCTCCCCGTCGTACCGCTCGACGAGGGCCTGGCCGAGTCCGATGATCGAGTTCGCCTTGTTCCGGTAGAAGCCGGTGGAGCGGATCATCTCCTCGAGTTCGGTCCGGTCGGCCTCGGCGTAGTCGCGGGCCGTGCGGTACTTGGCGAAGAGCGCCGGGGTGGTCTGGTTGACCCGCACGTCGGTGCACTGAGCCGACAGGATGGTGGCGACCGACAACTCGAGCGGGTTCGTGAAGTCGAGTTCGCAGTAGACGTGCGGGAACGCGATCTTGAGGGTGCGGTTCATCCGGCGCGCGCGTCGGACCAGCCCGAGGTGGGTCTCCTGCTTGCGAGCCGGGGCCTCACCCACGGACGCAGCCTTACGTGCGCTCACGTGATTCAGGTTAGCGATGTCCTGCACGAACTCCGCTCACCACGGCTGCGGGTGGCCGTGCCGAACCGGCCCGTCGCACCCATCCCTGCAGGTCAGAGATGCCGGAGGTGGTCAGGTGTGAGCTACCCGGCTCTGCCGGCCGAAATGAGGGCCGCAACCTACGGTCAGGTAACAAGTCAGTGACGTCGCCTTGTCCGATGAGGATTCTGCGGGGTGTTTTGTGTTTACTTGTCCCCATGCATGGTCTCGCAGCACTGCTGTTCCCGGCTGTACTCATGCTCTTCGCCATGGGCATGGACAAGTTGCAGGCCCGGATCGACCGCGTGTCCGTCTCCAACGACGAGGTCGACGATTTCATCGACCGCACGGGGTCCCAGAACGCCGGCAAGCCGCCGCGCGATTCCGCGTCCGCCGAACTGCACGAGCTGCGGTTCCATCGCTTCGATCACGAATCGGCGACCCCCGATCACGCCGCCTCGCCGCAGCGGGCCAGCTGATCCGCGAGCGACTCGCACACGCCGTTCCGACGCCTCTTTCTCGGTGTCGACAGCCTGTCGGCGGCCGATGATCGTCGGATCGCCACATCTTGTCCGTCGGACACACCCGCAATTCGCCGTCAGTGACCCATTCAACACATATGCTGGTTCGCGGGGTAGCGTATCCAAGGGCGCGATCTCACACGTGGCTGTAGCAAAGATTTCGAGAAAGGTTCCCTAGGTGGACGAAGTACTGGCGCGGGCAGGCATATTCCAAGGCGTCGAGCCTTCTGCCGTCGCGGCGCTGACCAAGCAGCTTCAGCCCGTTGACTTCCCTCGTGGACACGTGATCTTCCATGAAGGTGAGCCCGGTGACCGGCTCTACATCATCATGTCCGGCAAGGTGAAGGTCGGCCGACGCTCCCCGGACGGCCGCGAGAACCTGCTGACGATCATGGGACCGTCGGACATGTTCGGCGAGCTCTCCATCTTCGACCCGGGCCCCCGCACCTCGTCGGCGACGACGGTGACCGAGGTCCGCGCGGTGTCGATGGACCGTGATGCCCTGCGCGCCTGGATCAAGGACCGTCCCGAGATCGCCGAGCAGCTGCTCCGCGTGCTCGCACGTCGTCTGCGCCGCACCAACAACAACCTCGCCGACCTGATCTTCACCGACGTGCCCGGTCGCGTCGCGAAGCAGCTCCTGCAGCTCGCTCAGCGTTTCGGTACCCAGGAGGGCGGCGCCCTGCGCGTCACCCACGACCTGACCCAGGAAGAGATCGCCCAGCTGGTCGGCGCCTCGCGCGAGACCGTGAACAAGGCACTCGCCGACTTCGCCCAGCGCGGCTGGCTTCGCCTCGAGGGCAAGAGCGTCCTGATCGCCGACTCGGAGCGTCTGGCGCGTCGCGCACGCTGACCCTTCGAGACACTCGCTTCGCTCGTTCCTCAGGGACCGGTAGCGAACACACAGCAAACGAGAGCCGCTCGTTCCTCCGGGAACGAGCGGCTCTTGGTTTGTCCCTCGGTCTCCGAGGTGCGAGCGGCGAGTGCTTGTCCCCTCGCTCCCTGAGGTGCGAGCGGCTCGTGCTTGTCCCCTCGCTCCCTGAGGTGCGAGCGAATCAGGTCTACCCCTCGCTCCCTGAGGTGCGAGCGAATCAGGTCTACCCCTCGCTCCCTGAGGTGCGAGCGAAGCGAGCCTCGAAGGGTCAGGCCTCGCGCAGATACTCCAGCTGCGCCTTCACCGACATCCGCGCGGCCGGCCACAACTTCTTGTCGACGTCGGAGTAGACCCGGCGCACGACCTTCATCGGCTTCGCCTCGTGCGGAGACACGCCCATGTCGTCGAGGGCGGCCACGATCTGGTCGATCCGCTCCTCGCGGTGGGCCTTGTAGAACCGGGCGACCGGGACGAGATCGGGATGGTCGGGGCCGTGCGCGGGAAGCAGTGCGGCACCGTCACCCTCGACGATCAGCCGGTTGAGGGAGTTCAGGTAGTCGCGCAGCCCGCCGTCGCTGGGGTCCAGTACGGTCGTGCCACTGCCCAGGATGGTGTCACCGGTCAGGACCGCGCGCTGGTCCTCGTGCTCGACGAGGAAGCTCACCGAGTCCCCCGTGTGTCCGGGCGTGTGCAGCACGGTGATCCGCAGACCGGCGATCTCGATGACCTCGCGGTCGCGCAGCGGTTCCGCATTGCGGCAGAACTTGTCGAGACGTGCGCGCACGGGTGCGCCGGTGCGCTTGTGGAGGCGCTTGACCCCACCGGTGTGGTCGAAATGACGGTGGGTGATGAGGGTCAGTGCGACCCCGGGCAGTTCGGCGAGGCGTCGTGCGTGGTGCTTGTACTTCGGCGGGCCGGGGTCGACGACCACACACTCGTCACTGCCCGGTGCCCGCAACACATAGGTGTTGGTGCCGTCGAGCTCCATCATCCCGGAGTTGTCGCACAACAGGACCGAGGCGAAGGGCGTGACCTCCCGCAGCACCCCGTAGGCGGGATGTGCGGGAACAGCATCGTCGGAGGCACTCATGACTCCGAGCCTATCCATTGACGGCGACCCGGGTCACACTGCTCCGCGCATCCGACCACGCTGAGTCGATCCGCGGTCAGCTCTTGCTGCGGCCCATACCCTCGAAGGGGTTCCACGACCGGTTGTCGTTCCGGACGTGCAGGTACCACGCGTAGTTCGCGGTCGTCGCGTACAGCGCACCGACACCACACGCGATGGCCAGGTCGAAGCTGCTCGGGACGTTCAAGGTCATGAGCACGAGGTTGAGCACCAGCGTCAGCGCGAACAGCGTCAGACCCTTGCGCCACATACCCTTCACGGCGAAGTAGATCGGTCCGAAGAAGAACGCGAGAGGATTGAACGTGAGCCGCGCGCGCTGTCCGAAGGACAACTGCCTCATCGCCTCCCGGGCGGGCGGGTCGGCCGGCGGCCCGTAGGCGTCGAAGAAGGCGAACCGGCTGTGCCAACTCGGCGGTACGGCCTGATCACGGATGGGTTGTTCGGAGAAGGTCATCTGTTCCTGTTCCTCGGCCCCCGACCGGGGTTCCTGTCACGTGTTGCTCGTCGGCCGCCTCGTTCACGCCGCGGCACTGCCTGCGGTCGAACTCTAGGCCATCGCCGCCGGCCGTCGCCCGCGTGCACCGTCGACGACGACGTACACCGCGGTGACGACGGCGATCGTCCCGGCGCCCAGGACGAGGGCGGCGTAACCGAACGCCCCCACCACGACTCCGGCGAGCGCACCCGCCCCGGCACCCGCGAGACTCATCGACGTGTCCGAGACACCCTGCGCAGCAGCTCGTCTCGTCGTGTCGACAGCGTCGGTCAGCAGGGTCGACGCCGCGACCGTGGACGCCGACCACCCGATGCCGAGCAACACCAACGCGACGACCAGACCGGCCTGCGAGTCGACGAAGACGAACCCAGCGACGCAACTGGCCACCAGCACCGCCTGTCCGCCGAGGATGACCGGCACCCGGCCCACCCGGTCGGCGAGAACACCCATGACCGGCGAGAGCGCGTACATCCCGGCGAGGTGGGCGCTGATCGACAGTCCGACGAGCGTCACCGACGCACCGCCGTGATGCATGTGGACGGGAGTCAGAGCCATCACCCCGACCATCACCGCGTGCGCGGAAACCACCGCGGCCAACGCCGCCCGGGCCGACGGAGACCCCACGATCGCCGAAAACCCCTCTGCCAGTGACGGCTTCGAAATCGACTCCGGGGCCCCGCGCCTGGCTTCGATCAGCGGGTCGGGCCGCAGAGCGATGACGAGTACGGCTGCGGCACAAAGGCATCCGACAGCGCCCAGCAGGAACGGCCCGGCCAGGTCGGCCATTCCGACCCATCCCGCGACCGTCGCACCCAGCGGTACCAGCGCGGGACCGACGACAGCGCCGACCATCGTCATCCACACCACCAGCGACAGGTCACGTCCCCGTGTCTCCGGCGCCGCCAGATCCGTTGCCGCGAAACGCGCCTGGAGGCTCACCGCGGTGCCGGACCCGAGGGCCATCATCCCGGCGAGCATCACCGGGAACCAACCCCGATCCACGCCGAGGGCCACGATGAGCGCGCCCGTGGCGGCGATGAGCAGACCGGTGGCGAGTGCGGGCCGTCGACCCCGCGCTGACGCCAGGGCGGCCAGCGGCAGGCCGGCCGCGGCCGCACCGAGGGTGAGCACCGTCGTCGGCAGCCCGGCCAGCGACTCCGTCCCGGACAGTTCCTCGCCGAGGATCGCGCCGAGGGCCAGCGCGCCGCCCATGGACACGCCACCCAGGACCTGGACCAGGCACAACAGGACGACGGTGCGGCACTGGATCATGGCACGCATCGGATCGAAGACGGGTTCACTCGGGGCGTTCACCCCCACAGCATCGACGTTCCGGCGCGAGACCACCAAGCCATTTCAAACCGCACGGCGCATGCGCAACGCGTTCAGGGTGCCGAGCGCACCCGCGACCAGCGGGATCCCCAGGGCAACCTGCAACGCCAAGGGCCGGACGTCGGTGTTGATCCGGAGGATCTCGGCACGGACATCCTCGGGTTGTCCGGCAAGCAGTTCGGACAGGTGGGAGTTGCTCATGACCTGCGCGTCGTCGTCGAGCACCTGTGCGACACGTTGCTGCTCGGCAGGTTCCAGCACCGCGCTCGACTCCGACTCGCGGGTGAACCCGAACGCCAGCGACGCCAGCAGGACCGCGCCGGCGCAGGCCAGGCCGAAGGAGAGTCCGAACGACCCGGCGGCGGAGTTCGTCCCGGCGGCCTCGCTCACCCGTTCCTCGCTCATCGGTCCCAGCGTGTAGTCGTTGAGTTGGGAGACGAGCAGTCCGAGTCCCGAACCGACCACGAGGAGCGGGACGATCAGTCCCCAGCCGAATTCGGCGCGCGGCACGATCGGGATCAGCACCGCGATGCCCGCGGTGAGGAGCGCGAAGCCGACGAGGACGATGGCCGATGCGGGTCGCTCGCCCGCCTTCCTACCCGCGAGCAGTGCCACCGCGAACATGCTGAGCGACAAGGGCGCCAACGACAGCCCGGCCTGCATCGCGTCGTACTCGAGCACCATCTGCAGGTAGATCGGCAACGCGATCATGATGCCGCCGAGCGCGATCTGTTGGAGCAGTTGCTGACTCACGCCGAGCCGGAACGGCTTGGACCGGAACAGGTCCGGGTCGAGCAGAGTGGACCGGCCGGCTCGTTGCCTGCGGATCAGCCACCAGGTCAACCCCGCGAGTGCGGCGGCCCCGACCACCAGCAGTGCTCCAACAGCTTCACCACCCTCCTGCCACACCAGGATTCCGAGGACGATGCCACCCATGCCGATCACCGAGAGCAGGGCACCGACGAGGTCGACGCCGCGCGACCCCGTGAACTCGACATCACGCACGAGCCCGATGCCGCACAACACGATCGCGATGATGACGACCTCCCCGAGAAACGCGAGCCGCCAGGAGAGGTACGTCGTGATGAATCCGCCGAGCAGCGGGCCGACCGCCGCCGCGATCGCTGCGGCCGCACCGACGAGGGCGTAGACCCGCTTCTGGTCGTCGCCGGTGAAGTTCCCGTGGACGAGTGACTGCATCGCCGGCAACAGCAGGGACGCCCCGATGCCGCCGATGATCGCCCAGAAGACGATGACGGCCATGAGTCCTTGCGCGAACACCATCGCCATCGCTCCGACGGCGTAGCCGAGCAGGCCGAGGACGTAGGCACGGCGTCGTCCGATGAGATCCCCCACCTTGCCGCCGATCAGGATGAACGCCGCCGACACCAGGGCCTCGAGCGCGATCGCGGACTGCACGCCGCTGACGGTCGTCTCCAGGTCGCGGACGACGCCCGAGATCGATACGTTCATGACCGACGTGTCGACGACGAGCACGAACATGGCCATCGCAAGCAAGAGGGCGAGGACCCGTTGCTTTCCCGACAGTGGCGCGGCCGTTCCGGGAGTCGTGGCATCGGTCATTCCGCACCGCCTCGCCGGGCGGCCGTCGAAGCATCGGGTGACGCATGCGACCGACCTGATGACGAGGATAAGTCCGCGGGTCGCTCCCGGTTCGTGGTTCGGTCCTCCCGGTCCCGGATCAGTCCGTGATCAGGTCGTACCCGAGCTTCCCGACCATCACCACGACGACGGCGAGCAGGACCCACCGGACGAAGGAGCTTCCGCGCCCGATGGCCATGTGCGAGCCGATCTGGGCGCCGACGATGTTGGCCGCCGCCAGCCCGAGGCCCAAGAGCCACAGCACATTTCCCTGGAGCCCGAAGACCGTCAGCGCCCCGAGGTTGGTGCCGGTGTTGATGACCTTGGCCATCGCCGAACTCTCCAGGAACGACGTCCCGACGAGCGCGGTGAGGCTGATGATGAGGAAGGTGCCGGTACCCGGCCCCATCACCCCGTCGTAGAAAGCGATCACGACACCGGCGATCACCAGTCCGGCGATCGTGGACAGCCGCGACCGCGGGCCCGTTGAGGCGTCACCGCCGAACCCGGGGTTCAGCGCGACGAACAGGCCGACGCCGACGAGCATCACCAGCACGATAGGGGTGAAGATCTCGGTCGGCAGCGAGATGGCCACCAGCGCACCGAGAGCCGAGAACACGAGGGCGGCGGCGAACACCGGGACGAGCCGGCGCAGGTCGATGCGCACGTGCCGCACATAGCGCCAGGCGGCCGACGCGGTGCCGAAGACGGCGGCGAGTTTGTTGGTGCCGAGAGCCGTCGCCGTCGGCAGGCCGGGCTGCGCGATCAGCATCGCGGGGATCAACACCAGTCCCCCGCCGCCGACCACGGCATCGACCCAGCCGGCAGCGGCGGCCGCGACGATCAGTAGCGCGACGTCCAAGGAGACGTCAGGCCACTTCGACGATCAGTTCCACCTCGACGGGTGCACCGAGCGGCAACTCTGCGACACCGACGGCCGACCGGGCGTGGACACCCGCATCCCCGAAGATCTCACCGAGCACGTCCGATGCGCCGTTGATGACCTTCGGCTGCCCGGTGAAGCCCGGGGCGGACGCCACGAAGCCGACCACCTTGACCACGCGCACCACCGAGTCGATGCCGACCAGCGCGTGCACCGCGGCGAGCGCGTTCAGCGCGCAGATCCGTGCCGCGGCGGTGGCTTCGTCCGGACGCACGACGCCCTCGGCACCGTCGTGCACCTTGCCGTTGACAGTGAGTTCGCCGTCGACGATCGGGAGCTGCCCCGAGGTGTAGACGAGGTTGCCCGTCCGCACGGCCGGCGTGTAGCTGGCCACCGGCGGCACCACGTCGGGCAGCGCGATACCGAGCTCGGCGAGTCGATCTGTCCAGGTCGCAGCCATGTTCAGCCCTTCGGTCGCTTCAGGTAGGCGACGTGCTGCTCACCGGTCGGGCCGGGCAGCACCGACACCAGTTCCCAGCCGTCGGCACCCCACTGGTCGAGGATCTGTTTGGTTGCGTGCGTCAGCAGCGGCACCGTCACGTATTCCCACGCGGTCACTTCACTCATGGACTCACCCTAACTGCCGACGATGAATGGATAAGGTGTTGCGGTGGCCAATGAACAGGGCTCACGTTCCGGGGCGGGGGAAGGTCTCGATTCCGGCGTGACAGACAAGTCTTCAGTCACTGTCGACAACGAGTGGCCGGACGCGGCATCGCGCGCCCGGTTGCACTTCGTATCGGGCAAGGGCGGAACAGGTAAGACGACGATCGCGGCGGCGCTGGCACTCGCGCTGGCCGCCGACGGCAAGAAGGTCCTCCTCGTCGAGACCGAGGGTCGGCAGGGCATCGCGCAGCTCTTCGACATCCCGCCGCTGCCGCCGACCGACACCAGGATCGCGACCGCCGAGGGCGGCGGCGAGGTGTCGGCGCTCGCCATCGACATCGAGCACGCACTGCTCGAATACCTCGACATGTTCTACAACCTCGGCTTCGCGGGTCGGGCGATGAAGCGCATCGGCGCCATCGACTTCGTGACGACCGTCGCGCCGGGTCTGCGCGACGTGCTGCTCACCGGCAAGATCAAAGAGCGCATCATCCACACCGACAAAAAGGGCGACCGCGTGTACAATGCGGTCGTCGTCGACGCGCCCCCGACCGGCCGGATCGGCAACTTCCTCGACGTCACCCAGGCGATGGCCGACCTCGCCAAGACCGGCCCGATCCGCAATCAGAGCGAGGGCGTCGTCCGCCTGCTCCATTCGGAGGAGACCGTCGTCCACCTGGTGACGTTGCTCGAGGCGATGCCGATCCAGGAGACCATCGAGGCGATCGACGAGCTGCGCGGCAAGAACCTCAACCTCGGCAGCCTCATCATCAACCGGGTCAGCGCCCCGCACCTGCCCGCCGACGCGATCGACGAGATCGCCGAGGGCCAGATCGATGCCGCGCGCATCGAGGAGAACCTGACAGCCGCCGGGATGAAGCTCGCCGACGGCGACCTGTCCGGCCTGCTCACCGAGACGATCGAACACGCGACCCGCCTGCAGGCGCAGCAGATCGCGAAGGCCCAACTCGACGAGGTGGAGCTGCCGACACTCGAACTGCCGTCCCTCGGCGACGGCATCGACCTCGGTTCCATCTACGAGCTGGCCAACCTCCTCCAGAAAGCGGGTGCGTGATGCCACTCGACCTCAAGATGGGAGCGGTGCTCACCGACCCCGGGACACGTGTCGTCATCTGTTGTGGCGCAGGCGGCGTCGGCAAGACCACCACCGCGGCCGCCATGGCGATGTACGCGGCCGAGCAGGGGCGCACGGTCGCAGTCCTCACCATCGACCCGGCCAAACGGCTCGCCCAGTCACTCGGCATGTCCGAGCTCACCAACGAGCCGCAGCCCGTGCCGATCGAGGGCAAGGGCACGCTCGACGCGATGATGCTGGACATGCGCCGCACCTTCGACGAGATGGTGCTCGAGTACTCCACTCCGGAACGCGCCGAGGCGATCATGCAGAACGCCTTCTATCAGACCGTCGCATCCTCGTTCTCTGGCACGCAGGAGTACATGGCGATGGAGAAGCTCGGCAAGTTGCTCGAGCAGAACCACTGGGATCTCATCGTCGTCGACACCCCGCCGTCGCGGAATGCACTCGACTTCCTCGACGCCCCGCAGCGCCTCGGCTCGTTCCTGTCGGGTCGGCTGATGAAGGTGCTGGTCGGCGGCGGACGCGGCGTGGGCCGCATGGTCACCGGCGCGATGAGCCTGGCGATGCGCGGCGTCTCCACCATCATCGGCGGCGACATGCTGCGCGACGTCGCGATGTTCGTGCAATCGCTCGACTCGATGTTCGGCGGTTTCCAGGATCGGGCGCTGAAGACCTACGAACTGCTGAAGCAGCCAGGAACGCAGTTCGCGGTGGTCGCGGCGGCCGAGGCCGACGCCCTGCGTGAGGCCGCGTTCTTCGTCGACCGACTGTCGGAGGAGACGATGCCGCTCGCGGGTCTGATCCTCAACCGGACCCACCCGAACCTCACCTCGATCCACGAGGAGGCCGCGCTGGTGGCGCTGGAGTCGGTCACCGACGACCTGACTCGCGGGGTGCTGCAGATCCACGCCGATCGCGCCGCCACCGGAAAGCGCGAACTCCATCTGCTGCAACGGTTCACGGCCGCCCATCCGCGGGTCCCGATCGTCGGGGTCCCGGCGCTGCCGTTCGAGGTCGCGGACGTGACCGCCCTCCGCGCCGTGGCGGAGCAGATCACCGGACGCGGCTGAGTTCTTCTCACCACCCACGATGACAATTCGGCTCGGCCGGCATCTGCCGGTCGAGCCGAATTGCTCTGACTGAAGGGTCTGCGGTGATCAGACCGCGTCGGCGCGCTGGCGACGACGCTGCGCTTCGAAGAACGCCGACCACGAGGTGACCTCGGGGTGCTGGCGCAGGAGAGCGCGACGCTGACGTTCGGTCAGGCCACCCCACACACCGAATTCGACGCGGTTGTCGAGCGCGTCCGCACCGCATTCGAGCTGTACCGGGCAGTGCCGACAAATGGTCGCGGCCTTGCGCTGAGCTGCTCCTCTCACGAACAGATCGTCCGGGTCTCCGCCACGGCATCGTGCCCTGGCCACCCAGGCCAAGCGATCTTCTCCGGTAGAAACTGCCGCTGTCGCCATCCGCCACCCCTACTTGTCGTGTTCCGCATAGCCCCGAGCTCGGGACTCAACTCGCTGCTCAGACCACATTTACAACTCACTGTTAAGTGAGTCACATTCTGCACTCAATCTAGGGATCTGTGCATGGGTGCGCAACCCCTGGGGCGCAACAAAGTGGGACCACCGTGCAAACTCATCCGATCGGAGGGTTGCGAGATCGTGGTCCGGGCGCAGCGGCCCCCGCGGATCCCCGGGGGCGAGGCTGGGCGATGTTCCGGCCGATCGCACGTATCCTGTCGGGGTGATGTCGAAGAAGCTGTGGTCACTGGCCTGGGCGAGCCTGCTGGCCGGCATTCTCGTCGCGGGCCTTCTCTATCCGGTGGCCAGTGGGGTCGGCGTCGTCTCCAACCGGGCGGCAGCGGCAGTCGAGAACGTCTCCTCCGAACTACTGAACGGCACGTTGCCGGAGGTCACCACCATGACCGACGTCAACGGGAAGCCGATCGCGGTGCTGTTCGACCAGTACCGCTACCAGGTCGGATACAACGACATCTCGCCCGACATGATCCGCGCGATCATCTCCGTCGAGGACCGACGCTTCCTGGAGCACGACGGCGTCGACTGGAAGGGCACCATCCGCGCCGCGCTGAAGAACTCGTCGTCGGGCGAGGTCCAGCAGGGTGCGTCGACGCTCGACCAGCAGTACATCAAGAACTATCAACTGCTCGTCCTGGCCCGCACCGACGCCGATCGCCAGGCCGCGGTCGAGACGACCCCCGCGCGCAAGCTGCGCGAGGTGCGCATGGCGCTCACGCTCGAACAGACCCTCATCGACCAGGCCAAGCGCGACAAGGGCCTCGACGACGCCGCCGCCAAGCAGGAGGCGAAGAAACAGATCGTCACCCGCTATCTGAACGTCGTCCCCTTCGGCAACAACGCCTACGGCATCGAGGCGGCCGCGCAGACGTACTTCGGCATCCCGGCCAAGGATCTCCAGGTCGAGCAGGCCGCGATGCTCGCCGGCATGGTCCAGTCCAGTTCGGCGCTGAACCCCTACAGCAACGCCGAGGGCACCCTGACCCGGCGGAACCTCGTGCTGGACACGATGATCGACAACTTCCCCGAGCGACGCGCCGAGCTGGTGGCGGCCAAGGAGAAGCCGCTCGGCGTGTTGCCGCGTCCGCGGACGCCGACCCAGGGCTGCATCGCCGCCGACAACGAGGGCTTCTTCTGCGACTACGCGCTGCAGTTCCTCGCCGAGAACGGCATGTCGCGCAATTCCGTGTTGCGCGGCGGCTACATCATCCAGACCACCCTCGACCCCGACGTCCAGCGCGCGACGGATCGAGCGGTGAAGGCCCAGGCCTCCCCCACCGCCGACGGCGTCGCCGACGTCATGAGCACCATCCGTCCCGGCGACAAGTCCCACGACGTGCTGTCGATGGCATCGAGCCGCCGCTACGGTCTGAACCTCGCCGCCGGCGAGACGATGCAACCGCAGCCGTTCTCCACCGTCGGTGACGGCGCGGGCTCGGTGTTCAAGATCTTCACCGTCGCCGCGGCCATGGAGAAGGGACTCGGTGCGGGCTCGAGCATCCCGGTCCCCGGCTTCGTCGCCGTGGAGGGCATGGGTAACAGCGCCGGAGCCAACGGGTGTCCGGCGAACTCCTACTGCGTCAAGAACGACGGCCGCTACCCGGCATCGCTGTCGGTGTCCGATGCGCTCGCCCAGTCGCCGAACACCGCCTTCGTCAAACTGCTGCAGCAGGTCGGCGTGAAGCCGGCGGTCGACATGGCCGTCCGCCTCGGACTCCGTTCGTACACGGTGCCCGGCTCGTCGGGTTACGGCGAGAAGAGCATGGCTCAGTACGTCAAGGACGGGAACTTCGGCTCGTTCACGCTCGGACCGCTCCCGCTCAACGGACTCGAACTCGCGAACGTCGCCGCGACCCTCGCTTCCGGCGGGGTCTGGTGCCCGCCCAACCCGATCAAGGCGATCAGCCGCGTCAAGCGCGACCAGTACGGCAACCCGGTGATCGGCCCCGACGGGCAACGCGCCCTCACCTCGGTCCCGTTCAACGCGCCGGGCTGCGAACAGGTCGTCGACAAGGGTCTTGCCGACACGCTTGCCAACGCACTGAGCAAGGACGACAAGGGCGGCGGCACCGCGGCCGGCGCGGCAGGTTCCGCCGGGTGGACACTCCCGATGTCGGGCAAGACCGGTACCACCGAGGCTCACCGCAGCTCCGCGTTCATCGGTTTCACCAACCAGATCGCCGGCGCCGCCTACGTCTACAGCGACGGCCCGAACCCGCAGGGCGTCTGCAGCAGCCCGCTCCGGTCCTGCTACGACGGCGACCTGTACGGCGGTATGGAACCCGCGCGCACCTGGTTCCAGGCGATGAAACCGGTGGCCACGAAGTTCGGTCCGGTTCGACTGCCCCCGGTGGACCGCGAATACTGGCGCGGCAGCGATCGCGGTCGGATTCCGCAGGTCAGCGGCCTGACCGCCAGTGAGGCCACGTCGCGGCTCCAGCGGGACGGTTTCAAGGTCAACGAGCTCGAGGTCGACAGCGGCCGCCCGAAGGGCACCGTCGTCTTCACCGCGCCGTCGGACTCGGCGATGCCCGGCAGTACGGTGACGATCTACGTGAGCAACGGTCGCCGCGCCGGCGGGGACAGCGGCAACGGTCCCACCGAGACCACCGTCGTGGTTCCGGGCGTCGGACCCGTCGTCATCCAGCTGCCCGGCTGAGTCACCGGCCAGAGCACCTCTGCTCTCGACGGTGGGTCGCCCGTGCGGCCCACCGAAGGGGGTGGGCATGGGCTCGGAGGTGCGTATTCTGAACAGATGCAGCACTCCGAACTCGACTTCCGCTCACGCCTCGGTTCGTCCGGTTCCGGGGTCGGTTCGCGCGCACTCATCGGTGCCGCGGGGCTGGCCGCCGCCGGCCTCGTCTACTCGACCGTCATCGAGCGCAACGCCTTCGCCCTGCGCCACACGACGCTGTCGGTCCTCGAACCCGGCGCCTCTCCCCTGCGGGTCCTGCACATCAGCGACCTGCACATGATGCCCAACCAGCGGCTCAAGCAGGCGTGGATCTCCGAGCTCGAGGCCCTCGAACCCGACCTCGTGGTGAACACCGGCGACAACCTCGCGCACCCGCAGGCAGTGCCCGCGGTGATCCAGTCCCTCGGTGGCCTCCTGTCGCGGCCGGGCCTGTTCGTCTTCGGGTCCAACGACTACTTCGGCCCCAAGCCGAAGAACCCGTTGAAGTACTTCAAGAAGGACCATCAGCGAACGCACGGTGAACCGCTCCCCTGGCAGGACCTCCGGGCGGCGTTCACCGAACGCGGCTGGCTGGACGCCACGCACACCGTGCGGGAGCTCGAGGTCAGCGGCGTCCGCGTGGTCGCATCCGGCGTCGACGATCCGCACATCGAGCGGGATCGCTACGAGACCATCGCCGGGCGCCCCAACCCGCTCGCGCATCTGCGCCTGGGCCTCACCCATTCGCCCGAGCCGCGGGTCCTCGATCGCTTCGCCGCCGACGGCTACGACCTCGTGATGGCCGGCCACACCCACGGCGGGCAGCTGTGCCTGCCGTTCTTCGGCGCGCTCGTCACCAACTGCCACATCGACCGCTCCCGGGTGAAGGGGCCGTCGAACTGGGGCTCGTCGATGAAGCTGCACGTCAGTGCCGGACTGGGCACCTCCCCGTACGCACCCGCACGCTTCTGCTGCCGTCCGGAGGCCAGCCTGCTGACCCTCACCCCGGTCTCACACGGCGACGCCGACTACGACGCCGACCAGTCGCTGCCGCAGCTGGCCCGCGAGACCCTGTGACGGGCAACCGAACACGTCGGGAGCACACCGGCTCGTGAACTCCCTCGGGGTGAAGGTCCTGGCGTTCGACACCTTCGGGACGGTCACCGACTGGTTCACCGGCATCTCCGGTGCCGTCGCACGCACCGTGCCCGATGTCGACGCCGCCGCCTTCGCCCGCGAGTGGCGCAGTCGCTACTCACCGATCCTCGCGCGCGTCGAGACCGGAGAGCTCCCCTGGCGCCGTCTGGACGATCTGCAGACCGAGACCCTCCACGAGATCGCGGCGGTCTTCGACGTGGCTCTGGACGCCGATCAGAGCCGTGCGCTCGTACGTGCGTGGCGTGCCATCCCCGGTTGGCCCGACGCCGCGGACGGGATTCGACGACTCAAGCGGGACTTCATCGTGTGCGCGCTCAGCAACGGCACCGTGGCGCTGCTGACCGACATGGCCCGGCACAACGACTTCGCGTGGGATGTCATCGGCGGCTCCGACCTGTGGCGGCACTACAAGCCCGCACGTGAGACCTACTGCGGCCTGGCCGAACTCCTCGAGGTCGAGCCGAACGAGGTGATGATGGTCGCGACGCACCAGGCCGACCTCGACGCCGCACGCTCCTTCGGCCTGCGCACCGCGTTCGTCGAGCGCCCGGACGAGTGGGGTGGCGAACCCAAGGACGATTCCGGGTCACCCGACAACGACTTCCACGCGACGGATCTGCTGGACCTCGCCCGGCAGCTGGGTTGCCGGTCGGCCACCGAATGACCCTCGACGACCTGCGGCGCTGGGAGGACTCCGGGGCCGGATGGCGGGTCGTCCACCGCGGCGCGGAGAGCGTGACGGTGAGCCTGTTGCGCTGCGACGGCGGTGAAGAGGTCGACCGATTCGTCACCGCCGACCCGGCGATCCTCGCCCATATCGCGGGGCGCACGTCCTCCGAGCAGGACGCCTGAAAGACCCGGAAACGAGGAAACCCCGGCCGCATCTCTGCGGACCGGGGTCTCACTGCTGTGTCTCAACCAACACATCTTGTTGACCGGTCGAACCCGGCCTTCTGTCGGGGTGGCGGGATTCGAACCCACGACCTCTTCGTCCCGAACGAAGCGCGCTACCAAGCTGCGCCACACCCCGTGTGTAGCCTGCGATAGCTTATACCGGACCCCCGCCGAGTACTAAATCGCCTGGTCAAAGATGTGCCCGAAGTGAGCGAAACGCTGTGGGATGCGGGTCGGACGTCCCATTCTTGGTTAAGGTCCACCCGCAACAACGCCACCGCGCCGTCGTTCAGGATCACTGGGCGCCGGTGTTCACCAACACGAAAGGACGCCATCATGAGCGCCTCCCCCGATCAGCAGGCGAACTCGTCCGCCAAGCAGGGCTTCGCCTTCGGGATCTCGATCGTCGCCGCCGCGCTGCTGTTCGTCGCCGGCCTGGTCTCGGTCTTCCAGGGCATCTCGGCGATCGCCAACGACGAGCTGTTCGTCGTGGGCCGCAACTATGTCTTCGAGTTCGACCTCACCGCGTGGGGCTGGATCCACCTGATTCTCGGCATCGCCGGCATCCTCATCGCCGGTGGTCTCGCGGTCGGCGCCGACTGGGCGCGCATCGCGGCCATCGTGATCGCCTCGCTGTCGATCATCGCCCAGTTCCTGTGGCTGCCCTACTACCCGGCGTGGGCCATCCTGATCATCGTCCTCGACCTCATCGTCATCTGGGCGGTGTCCACCTGGAACCCGAACAACGCCTACAACCTGTAATCTCCCCGCTCCACCAGCGTCGATGCCGGCCGACGAGGCCTGCAGGGTGCCCACGACCCATCCGCGACCCGCCGTGGTCCGAACCCTTCTCGACAGCCCATTGGGGCTCGACGGAGATGATCGGGCCACGAAAGGAAACACCATGCGCGTCACACGCACCCTCGCAGCCCTCGTGGCCGGCATCGTCGTCGGACTCGGTTTCGTCATCGGAACCGGTTCGGCACAGGCCGCGCCGCTCGCCCCGGTGGAGAAGGTCGACGTCGACCGCTACCTCGGCAAATGGTGGCAGCTCGCCACCGTGCCGTCGTTCTGGGGAGTGACCTGCGCCAAGGACACCAGCGCCTTCTACACCCGGATCGACGAGAAGACCATCGGCGTCGACAACCAGTGCACCGGACCCACCGGCACGAAGGGCGGCGTCCTCGGGCGCGCCACCGTCGTCGACGCGAAGTCGAACGCCCAGCTCAGTGTGCGGTTCCCGCAGACACCGGCGAGCATCAACCCCAACGGGGCACCGAACTACATCATCGCCCACATCGAGGACGGCGAGAACCCGGACGGCCCCTACAAGTACTCGATCGTCGGCGATCCGAGTCGCGCATCGGGATTCCTACTCTCCCGCGACAAGGTCGTCTCCGACAGCGAACTGCGTCGCCTGACCAAGGAGATCGAGAAGGTCGGTTTCAATCCGTGCACGTTCCTCGTCTCACCGACGACCGGTGGACGCAGCGACTACTCGCCGCTGTGCACCCTGTGACGGCCTGTCCTCCGGCCGCGATGCGGCACTGAATTAAACACGATTTCGGCGCAAGCACCCAAAAGTGCTTGCGCCGAAATCGTTTAGCTGGCTTCTGCGTCGGTTGCCGCTGCAGCGCGCCGGAATTCGTCGGGGGTGAGCCCGTACTTGGCGCGAAAACGGTTGCGCATGGTCGCCGTCGAGGCGAAGCCCGAAGCATGGGCCACCGCTTCGAGTTTCAGATTCCCCGGCCCCGTCAACAGGCGCCGGGCCCACTCGAGACGGCGGTCGGCGATCATCTCGGCCAGCGACGTCGGACTGCCGGCGAGAACACGGTAGAGGTGCCGGCGACTCACGTGAAGGTGCCGTGCCACGACCTCGACACTGAAATCGGGGTCGCGGAAATTACGCTCGATGAGGTCGGTGACCGCGGCGCGTAGATACCGCTCACTGGTACGCAAGTCGGACACTCCGCCACGAGAAACCTGTTCGCTGTGCGAAACACGTTCCGGCGCAATGCTCATCACTTGCCCGTCACCACCATTGGGACCTGCGCCCACCTGATTCCTTTCACGAGAGTCTCCTCCGACCCACATCAGAGGTTACCGACGGGTCGGCCCCCGGTCTTGGGCCTTTGGTCCCAAATCGATGGGTCTTCGTCACGGGATTGTGCTGCGGGACGCGGACTTTCCCTATCCACTTCACTCAGGGAGTGGGTCATACGTCCACGTCTGCTGAGACGTAGGGTGGACCCCGTGAGCAACCAGGACCCGGCCGCGCGCCGGAGCACCCTGCGAGCAGAGGCACTTCGGGTCGCCGACGACGTCCTGTTCCCCGCCGCCGCCGATGTCGACCGGACCGGCGTCGTACCCCCATCCCATTGGCGAGCACTCGCCGACGCCGGCCTCTACGGGATCGCCGCACCGGTCGAGGCCGGCGGGCCCGGGCTCGAGTTCGGCGAGGTCACCGAGATCTTGGAGGTTCTGGTCAGCGGTTGCCTGTCGACCGCGTTCACGTGGCTCCAGCACCACGGTGTCGTCATCTCCCTGTCACGAACCCCGAACAGATCGTTACGCGACGAGCTGCTCGAGCCGACCGTCGCCGGCCGACTACGTGCGGGAGTCGCCTACGCCGGTGTCGTCCCCACCCCGCCCCGGATGACCGCCAATCGCACCCACGACGGCTGGGTCTTCACCGGGCATGCCCCGTTCGTCAGCGGCTGGGGAGTCGTCGACCTCCTGCAGATCTCCGCGCGCGACGCGGAGACCGACGACGTCATCGCCGCGATCCTCCCCACCGCCGAGCTTCCCACCGCTGTTCGGGCATCCCCGGTCGAGCTGGCCGCCGCGGCGGCGACGTCGACCGTGTCGCTACAGGCAGACGGCCTCGTGGTTCCCGACGCCCGGGTCGTCAGTCGCGTCACGATCGACGAGTTCTTCGCGAACCAGAACGTCGGCGTCCGCCTCAACGGCACGCTGCCGTTCGGACTCGTCCGGCGCTGTACGGCACTCCTCGACGTCGCGGGACGGGCGCCCGCCGCACGACGTCTCCGTGAGCGGGCCGACGAGGCGCGGGTCGTCCTCGACTCGGCGATGGACGACGCCACGGCGTTGTTGGCCGCTCGCGCCGACGCCGCCCGGCTCGCTCTCGACGCGGTCGCCGCCCTCGTCGCAGCACGCGGCGGCGAGGCATTACTGCGCGGCAGCGACGCGGAGCGACTGTTTCGGGAGGCCTCGTTCATCCTCGTCGCGGCGAGTCGGCCCGAGCTGAAGGACCTCCTCGTACGACGGTTCGCGGGCGAACCCGACTCTCGCTAGACCTCGCCCGCGGTGGTGGCGGCCGACTTCGGCGCCTCCGCCGCGCGGGACGCGTAATCACGCAGGAAGAGAGCCTCGGCGAGCGCGATCCGCTCGATCTCCGTCGGGTCGACGCTCTCGTTCGGCGCATGGATCAGACACTGCGGTTCCTCGACACCGAACAGCATGATCTCGGCGTCCGGAAACGTGCTCTGCAGGACGTTGCAGAGCGGGATCGACCCACCCTGCCCCTGGATCAGCACCTCGCTCCCGTAGGCGGCCGCCAGCGCGTCGGTCAGCGCTTCGTAGGCGGGCCCCGAGGTGGAACCGACGAACGGCGAACCCACCGCCTCGCGTTCGAAAGACACCCGCGCATTCCACGGGGTGACCGCGGTGAGGTGTTCGATGAGCGCGTCCTGGGCGTAGGTCGGGTCCATTCCCGGCGGCACACGCAGGTTGATGCGCGCCCGGGCCCGCGGCTGGACGGCTGCGGACGATCCGACCACCGGTGGGCAGTCGATGCCGAGCACCGTCGCCGCCGGCCGCGCCCACACCATGTCCGACACCGACCCGGACCCCACGAGTTCGACGCCGTCGAGAACCGTTGCATCCGAACGGAACTGCTCGGGAGGATAGGACACGCCGGGCCACTCGGCGTCGGCATCGAGACCGGTGATGGTGGTGTTTCCGTGTTCGTCACGCAGTGTGGCCAGCATCGCGATGAGGGCGGCCAGCGCGTCGGGCGCAGCTCCCCCGAACATTCCGGAATGCATTGCCGATTCCAGGGTCTCGACCGAGACGTCGATGTTGGCGATGCCACGCAGCGTCGTGGTGAGGCTCGGTTTGCCGACGGCGAAGTTACCGGAATCGGCGATCAGGATGGCGTCGGCGCGCAGGAGGTCGGGGTTCTCGACCGCGAAGTGCTCGAGTCCACCGGTCCCCTGCTCCTCCGAGCCCTCGCCGATGATCTTCACGGTGACGCCGAGGTCGCCGGCGAGCGCACGCAGCGCGGTGAGATGTACGGCGATGTTGCCCTTGCAGTCCGCGGCTCCGCGGCCGTACCAGCGGCCGTCGCGCTCGGTCAGCTCCCAGACCGGGGAATCCCATTCGTCGTCACCCAGCGGCGGCTGCACGTCGTGGTGGAAATACAACAGAACCTTCGGCGCGCCTTCCGGACCGGGGATCTGCCCGGTGACGGCCTTGGATCCGTCACTGGTCACGTGTGCGGCGACATCGTCGACGCCCAGCTCACGGAATGTCGTGATCAGCCAGTCGACCATGCCGTCGCATTCCTCCGGCGGGAACTGCTGCGGGTCGTGGACGGACCGGAACCGAACCATCTCCGCCAGATCTGATTTCGCGCGAGGCATCAACTCCCGCACCCGATCCCGCAATGTCGCATCGTCCATGCACACGTCTCCCTGTCGGCTTCGACTGTCGGTTCGCCCTGCGGCCTGTGTACCACAGCCGGGACCGGGTCAACCCTTTCCCTTCGCCTTCTCTTCCGCTGCGGCGAGGTCGTACACACTCAGCTCACCACGGTTGATCGCCGCCGTCATCTGGACATGGTCGGCGTCGTTGAGATCGGCGTAGGAGATCGAGAAGTCCGCCATCGCGTCGGCGAAACCCGTTGTCTCGGAGAGATACCTCGCGATGTCGAACCGTGTCGACGTGCGGGCGTGGGCCTGACCGAGAGCCATCCCACACAGGCGCGCATAGAGTTTCATCCCATCGGGTCGGAGCGCTTCGACGACGACCGACCCCTTGCCGTCGCGGAGCTGACGCACGTAGAAGTCGCGGCGATCCCCGTTCTCGTCGAGTCCCGTCGACCAGCCGAGGAAGAGGTCGCTGGCCGCCTGCAACAGCCGCTGCCCCTCGACGACGCGTTGTCCCTGGTTGTCGAAGCCCGACGCGTTGTCGAAACCCGACGACGACACGTGGTCGGCGAGGACCGACCGCTGCGCTTCCTTGACCTGGAGGAACAGCGGGTCCTCCAGGCTTCTGCCCATCATCAGCACGATCCACGCGCGGGTCCCGACACTGCCGACACCGACGACCTTGAACGCGATGTCGACGAGGGAGAACTGCGCGAGCAGGGTCTGCACGTGCAACGGCAGTGTCGCCCGGTAATTGTCGACCCGCTCCCGGATCCGCTCCTCGACCACGGCGGCATCTTCGTCGGTGAAACGTTCAGTCAGCGGAACGAGCAGGGGTGGGTCACTACGGATGTGCGCGTTGCCCTCCGGGTCGATCTCGCAGAGTTTGGCCAGGGCCTGCGCGCTGTTCCGGTGCCGGGCCTTGCGCAACGCCTTTTGCGTCCGTGCGGTCATCGAGGTGTCCAGGCGATCGCCCAGATCCGCGAGCATGGACTCGACATCGATTCCGGCGTACCAGCACTCGAGCGTCGTCATCGAGACACTGCGTCTGATGTTCCGGCGGTAGGCCTTCGCCACCGTCTTGGCGATCTTGCGGTTGGTCTTGTCGTCGAACCCGTTGTTGCGACCCGCGATCGCGAAACTCGCGGCCAGTCGTTTCACGTCCCATTCGAAGGGCCCGATGTGGGTCTCGTCGAAGTCGTTGAGGTCGAACACCATTCGACGCTCCGGGCTGAAGAACAGGCCGAGGTTGCTGAGGTGGGCGTCCCCGCACAGCTGGGTGATGATGCCGGTGTCGGGGGTCCGGGACAGATCATCGGCCATGACCGCGGCGGCGCCGCGATAGAAGGTGAACGGTGTTTCCGCCATCCGCGCATGCCGGACGGGGATGAGTTCGGGCACGCGGTTGCGCGCCTGCGCGGCGAGTAACGCCAACGGGTCGGCACGTTCGCCGCGTGTCGGACAGGCGGCCAGATCGGCGGGCGTGGTGGGCACCGGGACTCCTCCCTGTGGAGCGTGGCCCGGGCGCCCGTCGGAGCCCGGAGGTGGCCTCCCGGCGCTACTGGTACGAGACGAACCAGGGTGTCGGCGCGACCGCCATGGTCGTCGCCGGCGAGAACGTCGGCTTGTCCTCCGTGTAGAAATTCTTCCAGCCCATCCACACTCCCGCGGGCAGATCGTCGAGCAATCTGCGCCAGGTCTCCATCTTCACCGGCGGTGTCCCGTGCCCGTCGGCGTGCAGGACCACCTGCAGTTCGGGTCGATCGGTTCTGATGTTCTTCCGCTGGGCGAGCATGCAGGCGTCGAACTGGTGGAGCACGAACAACTTCTGCGGCAGTCCCCGATCGCGTACCAGCCCCGCGAGCCATTCCGACGTGCGGTTCACCTCGTCGGCCTCGACGGACCCGATCTGCGTGAGGTGCACCTGGTCCGGCTTGAGGCGCCACTCCGGGTCGAGCGCCAGCCCGACGTGCGGGAGGGCGAGGAGGTCCGCATACCGCCGGGCCTGCTCGAGGAAGTCCATGCGTCCGGGCTGGAGGTCGAGGGTCACGTAGACCCCGGCGCGTCCGGCCGCCTCGACCCACGGCCGCAGCACGGCCGGGTCGAGCATGTTCGTGTACCGGGAACCCTCGCCCGGTTCCGACGACGCGACGGACGCGATGATCTCGAATGCCGGGATCACCGGCTCGGCGCTGACCCGCTGATAGTCGGCCGCCAGGCGCCGGACGCGGTCGATCGACGCCTCGACGCCCTGCCGGCCCAGCGGACCCAGCGCCGGCGCGTCGGGTGAACCGTAGAGCGCGACCATCCGACGACCCGGGAACACGATCTGTCCGCCGCCGGGGAGCTCCGGCGTCCGACGCGCCTGATCGACACGTGTCGCGAACACCGCGTCGTCGCCGAAGCCGGGACCGACCGCGCGGATCGCGGTCGTCGGTGACGCGCCACTCACGGCCGCGACGGCGTCGCCATCGGCCCTGGGATCGGGCACGGGTACCTCGACGACGCGCCCCGCGGAACGGGCGGTCAGCGTCGCGTCCATCGCGGTACCGCGGGCAACCATCACGATCGGCTCGTCCGTGCTCGGGCGCAGGTTGCCGCGCAGGTCCTCGAGGTCCACCGTGGACCGGTGGTCGTCGAACCCCTCGATCTCGCCGACGCGGACCACCCGCTGTACTCCGAGGCGCCGCAACTCCTCGTCGACGCTTCGCGCGGTCTCCGGGCGCACGGTGAGCACGGGCACGTGGTTCTCGCCGGCGGCCGCCGCGACGCGCTCCCGGGTCCCGGGTTCGTCGAGCGCACCCGGCCCGAGGAGGATTGCCTCATCGGATCGGGAGTAGAACTCGCGGCTGACGAGCACCGAATCCGGCTCCGCGCCGGCCAGCACGGCGGCACCCGGCCGCGGGTCGGCGAGCGCCACGACCCCGTCGGTGTCCGCCTGCCCCGCCGATGCGCTGATGAAGAGCCCGACCATCACGCAGACGATCGCCGCCCCGATCATCCGGATCGTCACCAGTGCATTCCTCCCGTCTCGGCTCCGCTCGACCAGGGGTCGCCACGGGTCTCGGCCGACGTTGGCGCAGACGGTCGCCCAACGTATCAGCGGTCGCCCGTCCCCACGACCCCCGTCGCGCATCGAGATCCGGCCTGCACCGTCGTGACCCGCACCGACAGACGCCCTTGTGACCTGGTTCACGAGCGGTGTCGCACCGCGTTGTAGCGTGTGTGCCGTGGACTATTGGGGTGTGATGGTCGGGTTGGGACTCCTCGCGTCGGCGTTCGGTGCGGCTGCATTCGTGCGCTACCGCGAACGGGAGTCCGCAACCCTGCAACGACAGACAGCACTGGCGCGCGAACTGCGCGATCTCGCAGGCGATGACGAGGTCCGACTCGCAGCGGTGGACGAGTTCTCTCTCACCATCTATCAGCGCCTCTTCTACGCATCGGTGGTGGCGCCGTGGATTCGCTCCGCGGCCTGGGCACTGCTGGGCGCGGTCCTCGCCGCTGCCGGGGCAATCGCGGTCGGGCCGCTCGACGGCGTGTACGCCACCGTCGTGCACATCGTCACGATCGCGGCCTCGGCGATCTTCCTCCTGGCCGCGCTCGTCTTCGCCGGCATCGCGCTGTACCACTCGGCGTCGACCCCGCGTGTTTCCTTCCGCGACTCCTACGCCGACGACGATCCGGGCACGATCACGACCGACGCCGATGTGGCCGACAAGAAGGTCGGCGAGCCCGCCGTCGACTGACGCCGCGTCGACCACGCAGACAAACCGAACACAACGAACCCCGCCGGTTGGTACCGACGGGGTTCGTTGCTGTGAGAGGCCCCGATCGAGGGCTCATCCGGTTGGTCAGGCGGACTGCGCCTGCCACATCCAATGCAGCTGTTCCAGCTTCGACGCGAACGAGATGAGCAGGTCCTGCGTCACCGGGTCGGCTTCCTCGGTGACCGAGATGCGCTCGCGGAGACCGTCGATCACTGCCTTGAGGTTCTCCACGATGGCATCGACGACCTCGGTGTCCTTGGTCCAGCCTTCGCCGAAACCCTTGGTGTTCGCGGTCTTGGCCACGGTCTCGGCACGGCCGTCCGGGCTGACGCCGATGGCGGTCGCGCGCTCGGCGGCGGCGTCGGTGAACTCACGCGCCACGGTGACGAGCTCGTCGAGGTCGAGATGCACCGAGCGGAACTGCTTGCCCACGACGTTCCAGTGGGCCTGCTTGGCGATCAGGGTCAGGTCGAGCATGTCGACGAGGGTGTCCTGCAGGGCCTTGCCGGCCACGGACTGCTGCTCGTCGGTGAGAGTGCTGGTGATGGGGGTGGTCATGATCAAGAATGTCCTTCCTTGTCATATCTGGGAGTGCTGGCTCGGGCTGAGTTCGACGCCCCGTCGGAGAGAACGACTGGTTCGGGCGGCCGGTGTCAGACGGTGACGGTGACCTTCTGCTCGATGTTGCCGCGGGTGGCCTTGGAGTACGGGCAGAACTCGTGCGCCTTGTTCGCCAGCTCCTGGGCCTTCGCCTCGTCGACACCGGGAATGGAGACGTCGATCGCCACGGTCAATCCGAAGCCGCCGTCGGCGGGGTCCTTGCCGATGCCGACGGTCACGTTCACGGTCGAGTCGTCGGGCACCGGGCTACCGGCTGCCTTCGACGTGGCTCGTAGAGCTCCGAGGAAGCACGCCGCGTAGCCGGCCGAGAAGAGTTCCTCCGGATTGGAGCCGTCGCCGCTGCCGCCCATCTCCTTCGGCGGTCGGAGGTCGAGGTCGATCTGGCCCGAGGCCGAGACCACCTCACCGTCGCGTCCGCCGCCGGATGCCTTGGACGAAATGGTGTAGACGGGTTCGATTGCCATCGGAGGTCCTCCTGGGTTCAGGTGGTGGATGTTCGGCTCTGTAGAACCAACGTTCTGTCCAACCGACCTGTACCCGGATTCATTCCGATCAAACCGCCTGGTGGCGGGGGTTACAAACCTGACGCCGAATGTCAGCAGCGATACGACACTCTCGTGTCAGCGGCGATACGACACTCTCGTGTCAGCGGCCGCGCATCATGCGAGTCGGCTTCATCCGGGTCGACTCCGGCAGCCAGGTGTTGACGGACCGACGCGCGGTGAGAAGTGCCGCGATCACCAGCAACGCGAACTGCACCCAACTGAGAACGACCATCGTCGACGAGATGTCGGGATAACGGAAGAGGAGGTCGACGCCGACCGGGATGCAGAGGAGATGGACCACCACGGCGGCGAGGAAGAAGTTGCGGCAGTGTCGGCTGTGGTGGGTCACTGCGGCCACCAGGAGCAGGTACTCGATCACCAGGACGACGACGATCATGACCAGCATGAACGGCGGGAAGAACCCGGCCAGCGTCTCGACCTGGTCCTCCGGTGCGGAGTTGGCCGGGTCGGTCACGACCCCCTCGAGAAGGCGCTGCCGCAGGTCGTCGGTGATGGTGCCGAGGTTGAAGAAGCCGTAGATCGCCAAGATCAGCCCGATGACCGCCGCACCCCACCAGACGACGCGGGCGTGGAGTGCCAGGGCCGCCGGCGGGCTGCCCGGGTCGGACGGTCGCGGCGGGTAGAGCGCCGCCTGGTCCCGGTCACGCGACGAGCGTTCCAGCGCGGCGAGATCCTCGGCGTCGAGCTCGGCCTGGGTCGGGATGCGTTCGGGGTCTCGATCGTGGGGGTCCCCCGGCCCGTGCGGATCGTTCATTCCTCGATCCTGCCATCCGGGCCTCGGGAACGGACAGGGCCCGCCGGAGCTCTGCCGGCGGGCCCTGTCGTGTTCTGTTCTGTTCGACTACTTCCGGAACTCGCCGAGGACGAACTCCATGCCGGGCAGGAACGTGCCGAGCATCGGGACCACGTGGTTGACGATCGACTTGGTCAGGATCGGCGGCGTCGGGTCCGTGACGAACCGGACGTCGGCCCCCTGTGCCCGCCAGTCCGCGGCGAGCTGGGCGACCTGACCGTGCGGGATCACGTCGTCGTTGAGGCCACCTTCGAGGAAGACCGGCGCGTTCGGCTTGAGGCGACCGATGCGCTGTTCGCCGACGACCTTCTGCACCTCCGGCGACCGTGCGATCACCGCGGAGAGTGTCTCACCGGTGCGGGTCCAGTTCCTGGTCTGCTGGAAGCCGAAGGCGGGGATGATGTCACCGATGCAGCTCGTCGAGATCTGCTTCAGCGCAGCCTTTCCGGATGCGTTGGTCTCCCGCTTCACGACGTCGGCGACCACCGGGTACCGCTGCGTGAGGCCGTTGACGGCGAAGCCGATGGCGCCGGCGATGGTGCTCCCGTCGATGGCCGGGATGACCTTCTCCAGGTCGGCGGGCGGCGCACCGGCATAACTGGCACGGACGTTCAGTTCCGGTGCATAGGTCGCCGCGAGTTCGGCCGCGGAGGCGGCGGCGCCACCGCCCTGTGAGTAGCCGACGAAACCGACCGGCGCGTCGACCGGGGCACCGGACGCACGCAACGCGGCCCGCGCGCCGTCGAGCATGGCGTGACCGGTCTCCGAGCGGTTCACGTAGGTGTGGATGCCCGGGGTGCCCATGCCGATGTAGTCGGTGACGAAGACCCGCACACCGTTGAGCAGCATGTAGAACATCTCCGGAGCGGTGTAGTTCACGCCGATACTGGGCTTGGTGACATCGACCGACATCGGCAGGCTCATCAGCTTCGACGCCGCGCACTGGTCGCCCTGACCGATGGTGCCCGGGCCGACGACGACGGTCGGGCGCGGACCCTTCCCGGTCCACGGCGCGGTCGGCTCGACGACGGTCCCGGTGACCGCGGCAGGCTTTCCGTCCTGGTAGGTCGAGGTGTACATGACCTTGCGTGCTGTGCCCGGCCACTGATTCGGCGCACCCGGGATCTGGAGGAGCAGCGGGATCTGCTGGCTCCGGATCACCGAGCCGGGATCGGTCGCGAAGGATGCCGGCGGCGTGTAGAAATCGGCCGCACTCGCGTCCGGCGCCGGACTGATCACGGCGGCCGCACAAGCCGCAGCCACCGCACCCGCAATCGTGGTCTTTCGCAGGCGTGACCTGCGGCGCGACCCAACGCTCGTTCCCGACTTCAGCTTCATGGGCGAGTAACCTACCCCACAGTAAGTTGAGTCAGGTGACTGGGTCCTCATTCGCATCGTGACCATCCGCGCCGCCACCGAAAACCGCCCCCGGGATCCGCCCTCCACAGTGGACCCGACGACACCATGTCGCCGGCTCTGCTGGTGAGGGTCGATCCCAGGGGCGGTTCCGAGGGGCGCTTTTCAGCGGGACGCTTCCCAGGGGCGCTTTTCAGCGGAGCGTCAGCCCGGTCAGATCACCACACCGAGGGCCAGCACGACGACCAGACCGCTCACCGACAGCAGGGTCTCCATCATCGACCAGGTCTTGAAGGTCTGGCCGACGGTCATGCCGAAGTACTCCTTGACCAGCCAGAAGCCCGCGTCGTTGACGTGCGACAGGAAGACCGAGCCGGCGCCGATCGCCAGGACTACCAGGGAGACCTCACCCGAGCTCAACCCGTCGACGAGTCCGAGCATCAGCGACGATGCGGTGATGGTCGCGACGGTCGCCGAGCCGGTGGCCAGGCGGATCAACGCCGCGAGCACCCAGGCGAGGACCAAGACCGGGACGTTCGCGCCGGTGGCCCAGTCGGCCAGCAGCGTGCCGATGCCCGTGTCGACGAGAACCTGCTTGAATCCGCCACCGGCAGAGACGATCAGCAGGATGCCCGCGATGGCGGGCAGCGCCGCACCGGTGCACTTCGAGATGGTCTCGCGGTCCATCCCCGAGCCACGGCCCAGGGTGAACATCGCGACGACGACCGCGATCAGCAGGGCGATCAAGGGCGTGCCGAGGATGTCGAGCACGCGGCGCAGGAGCTGGTCCTCGTCGTCGATGAAGATCTCGGCGAGCGCCTTGCCCAGCATCAGGACGACGGGCAGCAGAACGCTGAACATGGTGATACCGAAGGACGGCCGCTTGGTGGTCGGGCCGTCGTCGGGATCGACGTCGAAGGTCGTCGGCGCCTGGACCGTCACCCACTTGCCGGCGAGGGTGCCGAACAGCGGACCCGAGACGATGATCGTCGGGATGGCAACGGCGACACCGAGTGCGAGGGTCAGGCCGAGATCGGCGCCGAGGGCGTCGATCGCCACGAGCGGGCCCGGATGCGGCGGCACGAAGCCGTGCATGGCCGAGAGACCGGCGAGCGCGGGGATGCCGATGGGGATCAGACCCAGGCCCGAGCGTCGGGCAACCAGATAGATGACCGGCATCAGGAGGACGAGGCCGATCTCAAAGAACATCGGCAGACCGATGATCGCGCCGACGAGCGCCATCGCCCACGGCAGCATGCGCGGGGAGGCATGGCCGACGATCGTGTCCACGATCTCGTCGGCACCCCCGGAGTCGGCGAGCAGCTTCGCGAACATCGCACCGAGCGCGATGAGGATGCCCACACCGGCTGCGGTGGAACCGAATCCGGTGGTGAAGGACTCCAGGACCGTCGGGATCGACTCACCCGCGACGATGCCGACCGTGGCACCGCCGCCGACCAGTGCGAGGAACGGATGGACCTTGGCGACCGTGATCGCGACGACGATGACCGCGATACCGGCCAGAGCCGCGACGACGAGCTGCCAACCCGGCGCGACCGGTTCGGGCAGATCCGCACTCGCGGCGAGGATCGTGGTGGTCGACAACATGTTCAGTTCTCCTCGCCGTCGGGGAGCGACGCGACCAGTTCGTCGACGATGGCGTCTACGCTCTGGTCCACGTCGACGGTCAGGCCGCGTTCGTCGGATGTCAGGGGTTCGAGGGTCTCGAACTGGGATCGCAGCAGCGCCGTCGGCATGAAGTGCCCCGGCCGCGATGCCTGCCGGCGGGCGATGACCTCGACCGAGCCGGCGAGGTGCGCGAACAGCACCGACGGCTCGTGCCCGCGGAGACGGTCACGGTACTCGTGCTTGAGCGCGGAGCAGCTCATCACCCCGCCGTCACCGTGTTCGGCCAGCCAGACCCCGATGGACTCCAGCCACGGACGACGGTCGTCGTCGTCGAGCGGTTGACCAGCCGACATCTTGGCGATGTTCTCCGCCGAATGGAAGTCGTCGGCGTCCGCGAACGGAACGCGTAGACGCTGCGCCAACGCGGCTCCCACGGTCGACTTCCCCGACCCGGAAACACCCATAACGACCACCGGTGATCGCATGCCAACTCCTCCACATCGCTGTGCTGCTGATCACGGAGACTGCCTCAATAGTCATACTTATGCAAGTCCCTCTCGTGTTAAGTACGCACATTTGCGTCAGACGCCGCTAATGAGAAGATGAAATGGTGAGTCGGAGCACAGGTGGGACCACAGAGCGCCATGACGAGACCCTCGCTGCCATCGGCCGGCGCATCGTCTCGGGGACGCAACCGGCGGGCAGCGTTCTGACGCTCGACGCCATCTGCACCGAGCACGGGGTGTCGCGGACCGTGGCGCGCGAGGTGATCAAGGTCCTCGAATCGATGGGACTCGTCGAGTCGCGACGCCGGGTCGGCATCACCATCCAGCCGCGGACCCGGTGGAGCGTCTTCGACCCCCGACTCATCCGGTGGCGTCTCGACGGCGCGGACCGGACGGAGTTCCTCGCGACCCTGTCGGAACTACGACGCGGATTCGAGCCCGTGGCGGCCGCGCTGGCGGCCGAACGCGCCAACGAGCACCACTGCCGCATCCTCGCAGCCGCGGTGTCGGACATGTCGGTTCACGGACGCACCGGCGACCTTCAGTCATACCTGCTGGCGGACAAGGTCTTTCACCGCACCCTGCTCGAGGCGAGTGGCAACGAGATGTTCCGGTCGCTGGCCGACGTCGTCGGCGAGGTCCTGGCCGGCCGAACCCATCACGGGATGATGCCGCCGACCCCGAACCCGGCAGCCATCGCCCTTCACGACGACGTGGCGAGAGCAATACGCCTCCGCGACCCGGAGGCCGCGGAGGCGTCTATGCGCGAGATCATCACCGAGGCGGCGGCTGCCGTCTCCGATGACCCTCCGCTGCCTGAGGTGCGAGCGGAGCGAGCCCCCTCGCTGCCTGAGGTGCGAGCGGAGCGAGCCACGAAGGCTTAGACCAGAAGCTCGGCGATCTGAATCGTGTTGAGCGCAGCACCCTTTCGGAGGTTGTCACCCGAGACGAAGAGCGCGAGGCCGCGGCCGTCCGGAACACCCGGATCCTGACGGATGCGACCCACGAGGGAATTGTCCTTGCCGGCAGCGGCGAGCGGCGTCGGCACGTCGGCGAGCTCGACTCCGGCTGCGGCACCGAGGATCTCCTGGGCGCGAGTCACCGACAGCGGCTCGGCGAATTCCGCGTTGATCGACAGCGAGTGGCCGGTGAACACGGGCACGCGCACGCAGGTTCCGCTGACGAGCAGTTCGGGGAGACCGAGGATCTTGCGCGACTCGTTGCGCAGCTTCTGATCCTCGTCGGTCTCGCCGGTGCCGTCGTCGACGAGCGAACCGGCAAGTGCCACAACGTTGAACGCGATGGGTGCGACGTACTTGTTGGGGGCCGGGAAGTCGACGGCCGAGCCGTCGTGGACCAGCTTCTCGGCGTCACCGGCGACAGCGCGCACCTGCCCGGCGAGTTCCTCGACACCGGCCAGACCACTACCGGAGACCGCCTGGTAGCTCGAGATGATCAGGCGCTGCAGTCCGGCTGCGTCGTGCAGCGGCTTGAGCACCGGCATGGCGGCCATGGTGGTGCAATTGGGGTTGGCGATGATGCCCTTGGGCGGGTTCTTCGCCAGCTCGCCGTTGACCTCCGAGACCACCAGCGGCACATCGGGATCCTTGCGCCACGCCGACGAGTTGTCGATGACGGTGACGCCGGCGGCGGCGAACCGCGGCGCCTGCTCACGGGACATCGTGGCGCCTGCGGAGAAGAGGGCGATGTCGAGACCGGCCGGATCGGCGGTCGCCGCATCCTCCACCACGATCTCCCCGTCGCCCCACGGCAGCTTCTTGCCCGCCGAACGCGGCGACGCGAAGAAACGCACCTCGTCGGCCGGGAAGTTGCGCTCTGCCAGCAGGGTTCGCATGACGGCGCCGACCTGACCGGTCGCGCCGACGACTCCGAGACGTACACCCATGGTTATCGGCCCGTTCCTGCGTAGACGACGGCTTCCTCTTCGCCACCGAGATCGAAGGCGGCGTGCAGTGCGCGCACGGCGTCGTCGAGTTCGGTGTCGCGGCACAGCACCGAGATGCGGATCTCCGAAGTGGAGATCAGCTCGATGTTCACGCCGGCCTCACTGAGGGCCTCACAGAAGGTGGCGGTGACGCCCGGGTGCGACTTCATGCCGGCACCGACGAGCGAGACCTTGCCGATGTGATCGTCGTACAGCAACTCGGTGAAGCCGATTTCCTCCTGCAGCTTGGTGAGCTTCTCGACACCCAGCGGGCCGAGCTCGCGCGGCAGGGTGAAGGTGATGTCGGTCTTTCCGGTGTCGACCTTCGAGATGTTCTGCAACACCATGTCGATGTTGATCTCGGCGTCGGCGACGGCGCGGAACACCTTGGCGGCGTAGCCCGGCTTGTCGTCGAGACCCACGACGGTGATCTTGGCTTCGCTGCGATCGTGTGCGACGCCGGTGAGAATGGCTTCTTCCACGGGAATGTCCTCCATCGATCCGGTCACCACGGTGCCGGGTTTGGTCGAGTACGACGAGCGCACGTGAACGGGAACGTTGTACCGGCGGGCATATTCCACGCACCGCAGCATCAGGACCTTCGCGCCACACGCCGCGAGTTCGAGCATCTCCTCGAAAGAGACGGTGTCGAGCTTCTTGGCGTCGGAGACGATGCGCGGATCGGCGGAGTACACGCCGTCGACGTCGGTGTAGATCTCGCAGACGTCGGCCTCGAGGGCCGCCGCCAGCGCGACGGCGGTGGTGTCGGAGCCACCGCGTCCGAGGGTGGTGATGTCCTTGGTGTCCTGCGAGACACCCTGGAATCCGGCGACCAGCACGATCTTGCCGTCGTCGAGTGCGCTGCGAACGCGGCCCGGTGTGACGTCGATGATCTTGGCCTTGCCATGAGAGCTCGTCGTGATGACGCCGGCCTGCGAGCCGGTGAACGACTGAGCATGTGCACCAAGCGAACTGATGGCCATCGCCACCAGTGCGTTGGAGATGCGCTCACCCGAGGTCAGGAGCATGTCCATCTCGCGCGCCGGGGGCGCCGGATTCACCTGCTGGGCGAGGTCGAGCAGTTCGTCGGTTGTGTCGCCCATCGCCGAGACGACGACGACAACGTCGTTGCCCTGCTTCTTCGTCTCGACGATGCGCTCGGCAACGCGACGGATGCGTTCGGCCGTTGCGACCGAGGATCCGCCGTACTTCTGCACCACGAGGGCCACGTCGAGTTACCTCCCGCCGGCTCGTGCGCCGGTTCGATAGACGTCAGCTTGCTTCGGACAACCTTACCGGGCAGGAGGGTGCAGGCCTGACCTGGTCACCGGCATTCTGTGATCCGACGCACACGGCACGTCGCCTGTGGTCGCCGGCGACAACCTAGGATTCCACGGGTGGCCACCCCAACCGATGTCGACGATCCGGGCCGTCCTGATCCCGATCCGGGCACCGGCGGAGTCGACGGCAGGCCGATCTCCCCGGGCGGTTCGACACCGGTTCGGCGCCCCGCCGACCCGCGGCCTCCGTTCGCCGACGTGGTCCGCCGGTACCGCTGGTGCATCGACGCCCTTGTCGTCTATCTCGTCATCCGCGCGATCGGCATTCTCACGCTCGCACGGTTCGCGGACCTGCGCGACACGACGCTCGGCAAGGCCCTCACCGTGTGGGACGGGCAGTGGATGCTGGCGATCGCCACCCACGGATACGACGGAGTGCCCGCGAGCCTGACCGACGCGCGCGGAATCCACACCTCCGACACCGCATTCGCTTTCTTCCCCGGCTACCCGTACCTGGTCGGGTACCTCGCGAAGCTGCCCGGCGTGACGCCGTTCGGTGCGGCGCTGACCCTCAATCTCGTCCTCGGATGCATCGCCGCGATCGGCGCGGCCCGCCTCGGCATGGTCTGTGCGCGGCTGATGTCGCGGTGCTCCCCCATCGGCCCCGCCCCCGAACGCGCCACCGGGCTGTTCCTGGTGGTGCTGTTCGCGGCGACGCCGATGTCGATCGTACTCAACATGGCCTACACCGAGGCCATGTTCTGCGCCCTCGCGACGTGGGCACTCGTCGGAATCCTGGAGAAGCGATGGCTGCTGGCCGGGGTGATGGCCGGCCTCTGCGGCTTCTGCCGGCCGACCGCCGCCGTCATCATCGGCGTGGTCATCCTCGCCGCGATCGTGTTCCTGTGGACCGGCCGCAGCTCCACCGAGGTGACCGGCGCGGACCGTGTGCGCGCCGCCGCGGCGATCGCGCTCAGTCCTCTGGGCTATCTCACCTATCTGGGCGTCGTGTGGGCCCACACCGGTTCGCCGACTGGATGGTTCCGCATCCAGACCGACGGTTGGGACACCGAGTTCGACTGGGGCGTCGCCGCATTCAACTTCGTCAACGAACAGCTGGTGAACTCCGCAGAGGTCGCTCCGACTGCGACGTCGTGGATCGTCCTGAGCACCCTCGTGATGCTCGCCGTGGCGGTGTGGGCGCGTCTGCCGTGGCCGGTGCTGTTGTTCGGTTCACTGCTCGTCGCCCAGATCGTGCTGTCGAGCGGGCTGATGATGAGCAGGCCGCGACTCCTGTTGCCCGCCTTCGTTCTTCTCATCCCCCTCGCGATGACCCTCGCCCGGGCGCGGCCGGCGGTCGCCGGCCTCGTCGTCGTGCCGATCGTCGTCGGCAGTTCATGGTTCGGCGCGCACATGCTGACGGTGTTCCCGCACGCCATGTGACCGCAAGCCAAGCGGCCCGATCCGCTTCGGGCCCGGTGTCTCAGTGCGCTGCAGCGACGAAACCCGCGCAGAGGTAGCCGATTCCGGCGTCGAGCCGGGCGCGTGGGTCCAACAGGTGTGCGGCGTCGGGACGTCCGGCGAGGCGGGCGACGTGTTCGGGCACCGCGACATCGGAGCGTCCGGCGATCACGTCGGACAGCCGGACCGACGACACCTCGGACTCGCCCCGGACCTGATCGTCGATCAGCTGGTCGCCGACCGCCATCAGTGCGACGCCGTGGACGAAACTCCACACGGTCAGCGCCATGTCGGTGGCGCGTTCGATGCCGACCCCGAGTTCGAGGAAACCCGCGGACAGCCAGTCGAGGCATTCCAGTGAGGCCTCGCCATAGCTGAGGCGGGGTGACGAGTAGGCCAGCACCACCCATGGGTGCCGCTGGTACAGCTCCCAGTCGACGTCGACGGCGATCCGGACCCGCTCCTGCCACGACGGCGCGTCGTCGTAGGGGTAGGGATAGCGCTGCGTGACCTCTTCGGACATCGCCAGCAGGAGCGCCTCCTTGTCGGCGACGTGCCGGTAGAGCGACATCGCCCCGACCCCGAGCTCGTCGGCCACTCGCCGCATCGAGAGGCCGTTGAGTCCCCGTGCGTCGGCGATCCGGATCGCGGCGTCGACGATGACCGCCGGCGACAACTTGGTCGTGCCAGATGTCACCTGCACATCCTTCCTGCTCACGACCGGGAATAAATGGATTGCGTACAGCGTACTCACCTGGCGTACGCTTTCTCGCGTACACCGTACGCAACCCACCGGCGAAACCATCGAGGAGCACATCGTGTCCACCCGTCTCGGCACGTCTGATCGGCAGCTTCCGGGGACTGCCGACCGACGAACCTGGCTGGGACTCGCGGTGCTCACGCTGCCCGTGTTCCTGGTGTCGATGGACGTCTCCGTCCTCTACCTCGCGATCCCCTCGATCACCGACGCCCTCGCACCGTCGGCGGCCCAGCAGCTGTGGATCCTCGACATCTACGGGTTCCTCATCGCCGGCCTGCTGATCACGATGGGCAACCTCGGCGATCGCATCGGACGACGCCGCATCCTGCTCGCCGGGGCCGCGGTGTTCGGCGGTGCCTCGATCCTCGCCGCCTTCGCGCCGACCGCCGGGATCCTGATCGCCGCGCGCGCCCTGATGGGTGTCGGCGGGGCGACCCTGATGCCGTCGAGCCTGTCGCTGATCGCCAACATGTTCTCCGACGATCGCGAGCGCGGTCGCGCCATCGGCGTGTGGACGGCTGCCTTCGCCGGCGGCGCCGCGGTCGGCCCGGTCATCGGCGGCGTGCTTCTGCACCACTTCTGGTGGGGCTCGGCCTTTCTCATCAACGTGCCGGTGCTGGCCGCCCTCCTCATCCTCGGTCCCCGACTCATCCCCGAATACAAGGCGCCCTCGACAGCACGGTTCGACGTGCTCGGCGTCGTGCTGTCGATGGCCGGCATCCTGCCTGTCGTCTATGCGATCAAGACCCTCGCGAGCGACGGCGCCGACGCGGGCGTCATCGTCATCGGACTCGCGGGTCTGGCGCTTCTCGCCGGATTCGTGGTTCAGCAACGTCAGTCCGCGGCCCCGCTCCTCGACCTCAAGCTCTTCCGGAACGCCCACTACGTCGGTGCGATCTCCGTGGCCCTCGTCGGCATGATGGCCCTGGGCGGCATGTCCTACCTGACCGGCGTCTACCTGCAGTCGGTGATGGGTCACGACGTCCTCGCCGCGGCTGTGGCCGGACTCCCGATGGCCATCGCGGTGGCGGTGTTCTCGATCGGCGCCTCCCGGATCGCGACGATGGTCGGCACCCGTGCCGCATTCCTCGGCTCGATCGTGCTGGCGGCAGCGGGCAACTTCGGACTGCTCGCACTGACCACGTCGTCGCCGATCTGGGTCTACCTCGTCTTCACGTTCATCGCCGGCATCGGCTACGGCATCCAGTTCAGCCTGGTGTCGGTCGTCGTGGTGGGCGCGGTCCCGCCGGAGCGGTCGGGCTCGGCATCGGGCATCTCGGAGACGAGCTTCGAGCTTGGCAACGCCCTCGGCCTCGCTCTGTTCGGTTCACTCGCCACACTGGTGTTCCGCGGACATCGCGACGGCTGGTCATTCGGCGACACACTCGGTGAGACGCTGCATCGCGCCCTGGAGATGGGCGTCCAGGGAGACGGCCTCGCGGCCGCGGCCCGGCAGTCCTACGTCGACGGCATGCACGCGGCGTCCCTGGCGATCGGGATCTCGATGACCGTTCTCGGCATCGGGGTGTTCTTCGCGATGCGCAAGCCGCTGCAGCCCTGGACCGCAGATGCCGTGACCGCAGATGCCCGGACCGACACCGACGACTCCGAGGCACCGGCGCCACTACCCTCGACCGAGTGCATGAACTGATCGAAGGACGGTGGAGCGCGCGGGGGTACGACCCCGCCGCCACCATCTCCGTCGCGAACCTCACGACCATCGTCGACGCCGGACGATGGGCCCCCACCTGGGGACGCATGCAGCCGGTCCGGTTTCTCGTCGGCCGACGCGGTGACGCGACCTTCGAGACCCTCACCGGCGTCCTGACCCGTGGAAACGCCGGCTGGGCGCCGAGGGCGGCCGCGCTGGTCCTGGTGTGCACCACCGATCGGCCGGACGATCCGAAGGAACACACCTACGCGGCGGTCGACGTGGGTCTCGCGGTGTCGCAGATGATCCTGCAGGCCGAGGCGCTCGGCTTCAACGGGCATCCGATGGCCGGCTTCGATGCCGCCGCCGCTACCGAGGCCTTCGACATCCCCGCCGGCCAGAGACCCCTCGTCCTGCTGGGGATCGGCACGCTCGCCGAGGACACCGCGTCGTTGCCCGAGGACATCCGCGAGCGTGACGAACGCCCGCGGACCCGCCTTCCGCTGGACGAGGTCGCGTTCGCCGGGCAGTGGGGACGACCCGCATTCACCACACCCGAGACGTGAAACGTCCCCGCCGCGACCGATGATCGCGACGGGGACGTCGTCGTCGGGAGGCGTGTATCCGTCTCCGACGTCAGCCGACGAGCTCGGGCTCCTGCTCGATCCGCTCGACCTCGGCACGCATGGCCTTGTCCTTGGTCTCCACGATCAGGATCGTGCAGACCACGCTGATCGCGGACAGGCCTGCCAGCAGGACACCCACCCAGATCGCGCCGGGTCCGGCGATCAGCGGGGCGGCGATCAGCGGCGGGATGGCTCCGCCGAAGATCCCGGCGAGGTTGTAGCCCATGCCGGCACCGGTGTAGCGGTAGCGCGCCTCGAACAGTTCGGGGAGCAGCGCACCCGCCGGACCGTAGGCGATGCCGAAGATCAGCAGGGTGCCGATCAGTCCGACGACGAAGGCAAAGCCGCCACCGATCTCGAGGATCGGGAACAGGACCAGCGCCCACGGGATGGCGATGATGCACGAGGTCAGGATGACCCGGCGTCGACCGACCCGATCGGACCACATGGCCGACGCGGCGGTTGACAGACCGAAGACGATCGCGGCGACCATGCCCGCGCTGAGGACGAAGGTGCGGGACAGGTCGAGGCTCTTGGTTCCGTAGTTCGTCAGGAACGCCGTGCCCATGTAGAAGAGCGAGAACAGGCTCGCCAGCGCACCGCCGGCGATGAGGATCTCCTTCCACTGGTAACGGAAGGCGTCCATGAAGGGCAGTGCGGGACCATCCGACTTCTCGGCTTCGAGCGCCTTGCGACGCTGCGCTTCCTGGAATACCGGGGTCTCGGCGACGGCGAGCCGCACCCAGAGGCCGACGGCGACGAGAGCGAACGACAGGATGAAGGGGATGCGCCAGCCGTAGTCGAGGAAGGCCGAGCTGGTCTCGCCGAGGGTCAGCGAGGCGATGAGGAAGGTCAGACTCGACAGGAAGAAGGCGAACGCCGGTCCCAGCTGCGGGAACATGGCGTACAGACCCCGCTTGCCGGGGGGTGCGTATTCGGCCGTGAGCAGCGTGGCGCCGGCCCACTCACCGCCCACGGCGAAGCCCTGCAGGAATCGCAGGACGACGAGGGCTATGGGGGCCGCGATCCCGATCCCCGATTCGGCTATGCCGAAGACGCCGGTCTCGTATCCCGGGAGGAGTCCGATCGCCACGGTCGCGATGCCCATGATCAGCAGCGTCCAGACGAGGGTCCGCTTTCGACCGATCCGGTCACCGAAGTGCCCGAACAGCATGGCGCCGACCGGACGTGCGAAGAACGCCACGGCGAAGGTCGCGAAGGATGCGATCGTGCCGGTCACCTCGTCGGCTGCCGGGAAGAACACCGTCGGGAAGACCAGCGCGGCCGCGGTTCCGTAGATGAAGAAGTCGTAGAACTCGATGGTCGTGCCGATGGAGCTGGCGGCCGCGACGCGTCGGAGGCTGGTGGGCTTCGCGTCGGGCGGCGTCTGGGGGTCCGGCGGTAAGTCAGCGCGAGGCGGATCGGCGGGGATCGTGGTCACTGGCGTCGTCCTTCTGTGCAGGCGGCCGCGTCGTGGTTGAGCGGCTCTGTCGAAGACCGGGCACGAAGCCCGTACACCTCACCCGGCACGGGAATGAGTTCCGTCACTCGCCGCGGCGGGTGAGACGCATGTCATAGCTTCGACGCGACTGCCGATACCCGGCACCCCCCGAAGAGGGGGTCAGGCCACGATGGCCGTCGCCTCGATCTCGACCAGCACCTCCGGCTCGTACAGCGCCTGCACCCCGATGAGCGTGGCCGGCGGCATCGGTGTGGGTAGTCCGACCTCGTCGGCCACGGCCTCGATCCCGGCCATGAAGTCCCCGATCTTCGCCGGTTCCCAGTCCGTCACGTACACCGTCAGACGCACGACGTCACCGAAATCCGCGCCCGCACCGTGCAATCCGCGGGCGACGTTCCGCAACGCCTGGGCGACCTGCCCGGCGAGGTCGGCCGGGATCGGTGTGCCGTCACCGGTGTGCGCGACCTGCCCGGCGAGGTACAGGTGTCGGGTACCGATCCCCACGGCGACGTGGTGGTACGGGGCGTCGGGCAGCATGCCTTCGGGGCTGGAGAGCGTGACGGTCATCGGTTCCTCCTGGTAGGTGCAAGTATCGTTTGTATACTTGGTGCCGTTCGGTTACTTCAACGAAACCAGGTCTCATGCCCGATACCCCTGCACCCACACCGCCCTCGTCGAGGGCCGACCACGAACTGAGGATCGACGCCGCGTCCCGCGAGTTGCTGGGGCAGGTTCTCGACAAGTGGTCCCTGAGCGTGCTCAACGAACTGTGCGAGGCGCCATCTCGGTTCAACGACCTACGCCGCGCCATTCCGGCGGTGTCGCAGAAGTCGCTCACCAGCACGCTGCGCCGCCTCGAACGCAACGGCATCGTCGAACGCCGGATGCTCAGCACGCGGCCGGTCTCGGTCGAGTACCGGATCACGCCGTTGGGCAAGACCGTTCGCGAACCGATCGACGGACTCCTGTCATGGGCGGCAACACATCTGCCGGCGATCGACGCCGCCCGACAACGGTTCGACGACGAGGTCCTCGGCCCGGGCGACAAGCCCTGATCACACCCCCGCCTCCCGACCGGCGATGCCGCAGGAATACGCTGTCACCTGCACCTTTGGTCTCGATAGCACCGAGGAGTACAGTCGAGCGCATGCAGCGTGCACTCCTTCTCGGTTGCCGCGGCGGGGTCTGACACGACCGGCCCTCCGTCGCGGGGCCCAATCACGCGCCGGTCACTTTCCTTCCAGACACGGAGAATGACCACTCATGGCACCAGCAGACACCTTCACTTCCGGCGCCAGCCGAATCGTCGAGCCGAACGGCCCGATTCCCGCTGACCAGCCCGTATGGAATCCGCAGCGCAATTCTGCGATGCCGGTTCACCGCTACCGTCAGTTCGCCGACGAGGTCGAGACGATCTCGCTGCCCGACCGCACCTGGCCCGACAAGGTCATCACCAAGGCGCCGCTGTGGTGCGCCGTCGACCTGCGTGACGGCAACCAGGCACTGATCGACCCGATGAGCCCGGCGCGCAAGCGTCGCATGTTCGACCTGCTGGTCCGCATGGGCTACAAGGAGATCGAGGTCGGTTTCCCCTCGGCGAGCCAGACCGACTACGACTTCGTCCGCGAGATCATCGAGGACAACGCGATCCCCGCCGACGTCACCATCCAGGTGCTGACGCAGTGCCGTGAGGAACTGATCGAGCGCACCTTCGAGGCCTGCCGCGGTGCCGCGAACGTCATCGTGCACTTCTACAACTCCACCTCGGTGCTGCAGCGCCGCGTGGTCTTCCGTGCCGACAAGCCGGCCATCGTCAAGATCGCCACCGACGCCGCCCACAAGGTGCTCGAGGTGGAGAAGAACTACCCCGACACCAACTGGCGCTACGAGTACTCGCCGGAGTCCTACACTGGCACCGAGCTGAGCTTCGCCAAGGAGGTCGTCGACGCGGTCACCGAGATCATCGCGCCCACCCCCGAGAAGCCGATGATCGTCAACCTGCCGGCGACCGTCGAGATGGCCACGCCGAACGTCTACGCCGATTCGATCGAGTGGATGCACCGCAACCTGGCCCGTCGCGACTCGATCATCCTGAGCCTGCACCCCCACAACGACCGCGGAACCGGTGTCGCCGCAGCCGAACTGGGCTACCAGGCCGGCGCCGACCGCATCGAGGGCTGCCTTTTCGGCAACGGTGAGCGCACCGGCAACGTCTGCCTGGTGACCCTGGGCATGAACATGTTCAGCCGCGGCGTCGACCCGCAGATCAGCTTCTCCGACATCGACGAGATCCGTCGCACCGTCGAGTACTGCAACCAGTTGAACGTCCCCGAGCGCCACCCGTACGGCGGCGACCTGGTCTTCACCGCCTTCTCCGGCAGCCACCAGGACGCCATCAACAAGGGCCTGGACCAGATGAAGTACGACGCCGACGACGCCGACTCCGATGTCGACGACATCGTCTGGGCCGTACCGTATCTGCCGATCGACCCGAAGGACGTCGGCCGCAGCTACGAGGCCGTCATCCGCGTGAACAGCCAGTCCGGCAAGGGCGGCGTCGCGTACATCATGAAGGCCGACCACGGCCTCGTGCTGCCGCGTCGACTGCAGATCGAGTTCAGCCGCGAGATCCAGAAGATCACCGACGGCGAGGGCGGCGAGGTCAATCCCAAGGAGATGTACGACGTCTTCGCGGAGAACTACCTGCAGCCGATCTGGCCGCTGGAGCGCATGCGCCAGAAGGTCGACGCGGCCGAGGTCGACGGCGGCGAGGACCACATCACCGCCGTGGTGAAGATCGAGGGCAACGAGCGCGAGATCACCGGCTCGGGCAACGGCCCGCTGGCCGCCTTCGTCGACGCCCTGAGCACCGTCGGCTACGACGTCCGCGTCCTGGACTACACCGAGCACGCACTGACCGCCGGCGGCGACGCCAGCGCGGCAGCGTATGTTGAGACCGAGGTCAACGGTGAAACCGTGTGGGGTGTCGGCGTGGCGTCGTCGATCACCACCGCGAGCCTGCGCGCCGTGGTCTCCGCGGTCAACCGCGCCTACCGCGTCACCTCGACCCCGCCCGCCGAGGCCGAGGCCGCCCCGCGCACCTGGGCCCCGTAGAGGCTCCCGGGTAACCGACAATCGAATACATCTCCGGCTGATGGGCCGGGACCACGTCGACGGGTGATCCTCGTCCGGGGTCCCGGCCCATTGCGCATCTTCGTGCCAGTCCCCCGCGAAACACGGCACAACGCCGACATACCTCCCGGCGGGTTCTTGGATACGGTTGCCGCATGGGAGCCACGACAACCCGGGAGTTGTATCTGGAGACCGGCCTGGCCGTCCTCGCCGATTCCGGATACAGCGCGTTGAAGCTGTCCGAGGTGTGCAACCGGCTCGGGGTGACCAGCGGCTCGTTCTATCACTTCTTCAAGAACTGGTCGGACTACACCACCCAACTGATCGACCACTGGTTGGACTCGCGCACCCAGGTGGAAGTCGCTGCCGTGCAGTCCGAACCCGACCCGCTGCGCCGGATGGTCGAGCTCATCGAGTTCGCGGTGGCCCTCCCCCACAGCGCCGAAGCCGCGATCCGCACGTGGGCCGCGATGGACCCGGACGTCGGCAAGGTCCAGCAGGCCGCCGACCGTTCCCGATACGACGTGGTCTTCGACATCGCCATGGAGCTCCTCGACGACCGGGTCGCCGCGCATCGGTATTCGAGCTGGGCCAATTTCATCCTCACCGGATATGAGCAGACCACTCTTCCCGACGACCGTGAGGCCCTCCGGTGGGCGGCCGAACAGTTCATCACGTCCCTGGCGGATGCGGCCCGGAACCGGGGTGAGCGGCAGGTCGTGACGACGGACGGACGACCCCAGACGCCGGTGGACGCCCACGACTGACCTGTCGTACCGGCATCCCGCACCCTCGGGCGGGAACAATCCGGACCGTGGTTTCATTTACCGATCATGAAGAAGATCGGTTTCCTGTCGTTCGGTCACTGGTCGGAGTCGCCCGGATCGCAGGTCCGCACGGCCGCCGACACATTGCTGCAGTCGATCGACCTCGCCGTGGCGGCCGAGGAACTGGGCGCCGACGGCGCGTACTTCCGGGTGCATCACTTCGCGCGGCAGCTGGCGTCTCCGTTCCCGCTGCTGTCGGCGATCGGCGCCAAGACCAGCCGCATCGAGATCGGCACCGGTGTCATCGACATGCGCTACGAGAATCCGCTGTACATGGCCGAGGATGCCGGCGCAGCCGACCTCATCGCCGGCGGGCGTCTGCAGCTCGGTATCAGCCGTGGGTCCCCCGAGCAGGTCATCGAGGGCTACAAGTATTTCGGCTATGTCCCGCCGGAGGGTTCCACCGACGCCGACATGGCCCGCCAACACACCGAGGTGTTCCTCCGCGTCATCGAGGGCGGTGGCTTCGCCCGCCCCAACCCGCGACCCATGTTCCCGAACCCGCCAGGCCTGTTGCCCATCGAGCCGCAGTCGCCCGGTCTCCGCGACCGCATCTGGTGGGGTGCCGGTACCCGCGCGACCGCGGAATGGACTGCGCAGCAGGGCATGAACCTGATGTCGTCGACGCTGCTGACCGAGGACACCGGCGTCCCGTTCCACCAGCTCCAGGCCGAGCAGATCCACCGCTTCCGCAAGGCCTGGGCCGACGCCGGTCACCCACATGAGCCACGGGTCTCGGTGAGCCGCAGCATCTTCGCACTCGTCGACGACCGTGATCGGGCCTACTTCGGCCGCGGTGGCGATGAGTCCGATCAGGTCGGCGTCATCGACAACAGCGTCGCCCGGTTCGGCCGCAGTTACGCCGACGAGCCGGACAAGCTCATCGAGCAGCTGCGCGAGGACGAGGCGATCGCCGCGGCCGACACTCTGCTGCTGACCGTGCCCAACCAGCTCGGGGTCGAGTACAACGCACACGTCATCGAGTCGATCCTCACCCACGTGGCGCCCGCGCTCGGTTGGCGCTGAGTTCGGCCATCGGCGAATTCGCCACGCGAACGACCGCACTCCCATAACGTCACGAGCGATCCCCGTCCCCACCCCGAGGAGTACTCACCCATGTCCGAAGTGATCGTCGTCGCCACCATCTCGCCGAAGCCCGGCGAGGAGCAGGCCGTCCGCGACGCAGTGTTGGCCGCCATCCCCGAGGTGCACGGCGAGCCCGGCTGCGGCAAGTACGCACTGCACGAGGCCACCGGCGACTCGACCGACCTGGTCATGATCGAGCGCTGGGAGTCCTTCGAGGCGCTGGCCACCCACGGCGGCGCACCGGCGCTGACCGAGCTCGGCAAGAGGATCGGGCCGCTGTTGGCCGGCCCGCTCGACGTGAAGACGTTCTCCCCCGTTCCCGCAGGTGACGCCGACAAGGGCGCGGTCTGACCTGGTGAACCGTCGACGCCCCCGCTCCGTATTCGACGGGGCGGGGGCGTCGTCTCTAGTCAATTCCCGCCGCGCCTGTTGATTCGCCGGACGGGCGCGTGCTACACCTGTATAACGATCGTTAGATAAAGTGATGGGCGCCATGCTGGGTCCGCACCGGTTCGCGACACCCCACGGGGAGGAAACCTCTATGCCCGATGCCACGATCACCGAACGTGTCTGACTCAGCGAAAGCCGCTGCCGGAAAACGGTTCACGGTCGACACCGAGGGATTGGACTGGCGACGGCGCGAGCCGGTACCGCTGCCGACGACCCTCGTCGCAGCGAAGCGCGCGTTCTACGAGCGCGGGTTCCACGGAACCTCGATCCGCGACATCGCGTCGCGCGCCGGGGTGTCCCTGCCGACCCTCTACTACCACCACGACAACAAGCTCGGCATCCTCGTGGAGTTGCTCGAAGCGGCGATGACGTCGGTCCTCGCCTGGGTCGGAGCGGCGATCGAGGAAGGGCGCACGCCGAGCGAGAAGCTGTCGAACGCGATCGAGTCCATCGTTCTGCACATGACCAGCGATCTCGAGCTGGCAAGTGTCGCAAGCGAGTTCCGCCATCTCGACCCGGAGGACCCGCGCCGCGAGCCCTACATCGCGATGCGGACCGAGACCGAGAACATGCTCGCCGATGTCATCCAGGCAGGCCTGGACTCGGGCGAGTTCCGATTCGACCAGGACGTCAAGGACGTCCTGCGCTATCTGTTCGGCGCCTGCCAGGCGGTCACCACCTGGTACCGCCCGTCCGGTGCTCGCACACCCGCCGAGGTCGCGGCGTCCTACGCCTCGATCGCACTGCGGGTCGTGGGTGCACAGGACACGAACAACAACGACTGACACAACGAGTTACGGTCCACGAAAGGGAGAAAATCCATGAAGCGCAAGATCTTCGAAGACGAGCACGAGGCCCTGCGGGAAACCGCGCGCAACTTCCTGATCCGCGAGTGCGGTCCGTACAACGAGGAATGGACCAAGGCCGGTCAGGTCGACCGTGAGATCTTCAAGAAGGCCGGCGACGCGGGCCTGCTGGGCTTCAACATCCCGGAGGAGTACGGCGGCGGCGGCGCCATGGACGACTTCCGCTTCAACGCGGTCGTCGTCGAAGAGTTCGCCAAGTTCGACGGCGCAGCTCCCGGCCTGAGCCTCCAGAACGACGTCGTCGCACCGTACTTCGTCCACCTGGCCAACGACGAGCAGAAGAAGCGCTGGATGCCGGGCATCGCCACCGGTGAGACGATCCTCGCCGTCGCGATGACCGAGCCGGGTGCCGGATCGGACCTCGCCGGCATCAAGACCTCGGCGAAGCTGGAGGGCGATCACTATGTCCTCAACGGCAACAAGACCTTCATCTCGTCGGGCATCAACTCCGACCTCGTCGTGGTCGTGTGCCGCACCAACCCGGACCCCGCGGCCGGCCACAAGGCGTTCTCGCTGCTGGTCGTCGAGCGTGGCATGGAGGGTTTCGAGCGCGGTCGCAAGCTCGACAAGATGGGCCTCAAGGCGCAGGACACCGCCGAGCTGCACTTCAACAACGTGCGCGTCCCGGTCGAGAATCTGCTCGGCCAGGAGGGCATGGGCTTCTACCACCTCATGCAGAACCTGCCGTCCGAGCGTCTGTCGATCGGCATCGGTGCGATCGCCGGTGCACGCGCGATCTTCGAGGAGACCCTGCAGTACACCAAGGACCGCAAGGCATTCGGTCGTCCCATCGGCACCTTCCAGGCGAACCGCTTCACGCTCGCCGAGATGGCCACCGAGCTCGACATCGCCGAGGTCTACATCGACCGCTGCCTCCAGGGTGTGCTCGACGGTGAACTCGACGCCATCGACGCCTCCAAGAACAAGTGGTGGTGCACCGAGCTCGCCAAGCGCGTCATCGACAGCTGCCTGCAGCTGCACGGCGGCTACGGCTACATGAACGAGTACCGCGTGGCCCGCGCCTACACCGATGCCCGCATCCAGACGATCTTCGGTGGCACCACCGAGATCATGAAGGACATCGTCGGCAAGAGCCTGGGCGTCTGATCCCGAAATCGAATCACAAGGTCGGTGGGTCACGCGAAATGCGTGGCCCACCGGCCTGTTTCGTTCACTGACCGTGTTCGGCGCCCACGGCCGTCAGGTGTTCGACGACCTGCTGGACCGCCGATCGGGACCGTGGCCGCGCCAACGCCTCGTACACCCGGGCCGCCCGAACCCCTTTGAGTTCCAGACGTTTCACCCCCGGATGACGGACGGCGAACCGCGGCATCAGTGCGATCCCGTGACCGCCGGCGACGAGCGCCTCGATGGTGGTGAAGTCCAGCATGCGTTGGGTGACCCGGGGCGCGACCCCGGTCACCGCTGAGATCGACTGCAGCACATCGTCGACCGGGAATCCTCCCTCGACGCTGATCCAATCATGTTCGGCGAGCTCGGACACCGCCACCTCGTCGGCATCGGCGAGCGGACTGTCGACGGGGACGATCACGTCGACCGGTTCGCGCATCAGCTCGGCGACCCACACGCGCGACTGGTTGACCGCGGGTGTCCGCTCGTCCCGGTGGGTCACGACGACGTCGAAATCCGCGAGAGCAGGGGCGGCGTCGGAGTATCCGACGTCGAGATGGAAGGCGTGCACTTCGATCCCGGATTCGGCGGCCCGATCGAGCACGGTCGGCAGCAACAGCGTCGACCCCGACGGGAACATCGCGAGCCGCACCCGCGCCCGGCCCGACCGATACGACGCCATCTCCTCCTGCGCTCGTTCGACCGCGGCGATCACCTCGTCGGCGCGCAGGACCAGCGCGCGACCCGCCTCGGTCAGCCTGATGCGCCGGCCCTCGGGTTCGAACAGCGGCACACCGGCCTCGTCGGCCAGGACCTTCAACTGCTGCGACACCGCCGACGGTGTCATGTGCATCGCGTCGGCGACCGCGCCGATCGACTCACGATCGGCGAACTCACGCAACAACCGCAGCCGACGGACCTCCATGCGCCAAAGGTACCGACAAACCGGGCCCTACAAGGAATGTCTCCACCCCCGTATCCGTTGTGCGGATCATGGCAACACAAGACGTGACCCTGGAAACCTTCCAACCCACCATCGAGGCCGACGGCATCGTCCTGCTCGACTTCTGGGCGAGCTGGTGCGGCCCGTGCCGCATGTTCGGCCCCGTCTTCGAGAAGGCCTCCGAGACCCACTCCGACATCTTCTTCGGCAAGATCGACACCGAGGCGGAGCAGCAGCTCGCCGGGAGCCTTGGCATCCAGTCGATTCCGACGCTGATGGCCTTCCGTGACGGCATTCTCGTGTTCAACCAGCCGGGTGCGCTCCCCGCCGCACAGCTCGAGGAGCTCATCGGCGCGGTCGAGGCACTCGACATGGACGACGTCCGGGCGAAGGTCGCCGCCGCACAGCAGTGAACCGCTGATGCGCACACAGGAAGGATTGTTCAGTAGATCTGAACAATCCTTCCGTTTAAATTCGATTGTTCTTCATCACGGCGACTCGGACGATGGTGACCATGTCGATTCGTGACCGGTTGCTCGCCCTCTGTGTCGTGTTCTTGTGGGGACTGAACTTCGTAGCGATCCACCACGGTCTCGAACACTTCCCACCGTTTTTCCTGGCTGCGTTGCGTTTCGCCGTGATGGCGATCCCGGTCATCCTGTTCGTGCGTTTTCCGAAGGTCCGACTCAAGTGGTTCTTCGTCTACGTGGCGGGGTTCGGGTCTGTGCAGTTCATGTTCCTGTTCCTCGCGATGAGCCTGGGGATGCCGGCCGGACTCGCATCGCTCGTCTTGCAGACGTCGGCGCCCTTCACGGTGATCCTCGGCGTGCTGTTCCTGCGTGAGCGGATGACGGTCGCCCAGGTGGTGGGCCTGCTCGTCGCCGTCGGCGGCATGGGCCTGATCGCCTTCGACCGGGCCACCGGCAGCGACATCGGTGTGGCCGCACTCCTCCCGATCGGACTCACCATCCTCGGTGGCCTCAGCTGGGCGATCGGCAACATCGGCGGCCGGCTGGCGCAGCCCGACGACTCGTTCCGCATGACGATGTGGATGGCCGTCGTCGCGACTCCGCCGCTCTATCTCGCGAGTCTGATCATCGAGGGACCGTCTGCGGGCTTCGACGCACTGATGACGATCGGCACGGACACCGGGCTGCGTGCGCTCGGCGGACTCGTCTACCTGGCCGCGCTGGGGACGCTCGTCGGCGCGGGCCTGTGGACCGTGCTCCTCAGCCGCAACGACGCGAGCCGGGTGTCGCCGATGTCGCTGCTGGTGCCCGTCGTGGGCATCAGCGCGTCGTTCGTCTTCCTCGGCGAGGTCCCGACGGTCGGCGAGATCGTCGGTGCGGTGATCGTCGTCAGCGGCTGCGCCGTCGGCGTGATGGCCCGGCCGCAGTCACGCAGACGCCGGCGGCTTGCGGCGGAGGCTGCAGCAACAAGCACAGCAACCACCGGTACAGCCACCCCAGGCCCCACCACGAACACGGCGTCGGCAGCCGACGACGACCTGACGTGCGCCGCAACAGCTGCCCGCGAGCGCTAGCCGGCGATCTCCTCCTGGCCCGCCGACGACGCCTCGTCGAGGGCTCTCCGGACCTCCGCACACATCCGGTCGACCGCCGCGCGGGCTCCGGAGCTGATGAGGGTCATGTTGATGAACCCGTGGATCATCGACCCCTCCCGACGCAGCGTGACCGGAACCCCCGCCTCTTCGAGCCGCTTGGCGTAGGCAAGGCCTTCGTCACGCAACGGGTCGAAGCCGGCGACGACGACGTGCGCCGGCGGCAGTCCGCTGAGATCGTCGGCGAGCAGCGGCGAACAGCGCGGGTCCTTGCGCTGCCCGACGTCGGGCACGTAACGATCGTTGAACCACTCGATGCCGTCCGCGGTCAGGAAGAAGCCGGTCGCGAACTCACGCCGCGACGGTGTGTCCGCGGTGGCGTCGGTTACCGGGTAGATCAGCAGCTGGAAGACCGGCGTGATCGGCTCGTCGCGGACGAGTCGTGCGACCACGGTCGCCAGGTTGCCGCCCGCGCTGTCACCGGCGACGACGATCCGCTCGGGGTCGAGACCCCACCGCGGTGCCACGTCGACGGCGAAGTGCCACGCCGCGACGGCGTCGTCGACTCCGGCGGGGAACGGGTGCTCGGGTGCGAGCCGGTACTCGACCGACAGGACGTCCAGTCCGGTGCCGTGGGCGAGCCGGCGCACGAAGGTGTCGTGGCTGATGCGGCTGCCCGTGACGTAGCCACCGCCGTGGTAGTAGACGATCAGCCCGTCCGACCGGGTCGACGAGCGATACCGCGTGGCCGGGATCGGGCCGTCCGGGCTGTCGATGACCAGGTCCTCCTCGACCGCCATGGGCGGCAGGTTCTCCGCCATCGACGCGCCGCTCTCGTCGGTCGCGAAGCGTGACCGGGCAACCTCGCCCGCGAACGGGTTGAGGCCGGGGACGTGCTGGTTGGCCCAGCCGATCGCGGCGAGTTCGGGCGCCACGCGTTCACCGTCGGAGTTCACCGGCGCCCGCCGACCGAGGACCGACATCGCGGCGTCGGGAATCTTTCCCGCGGCGATCAGCACGCCGCGCTGGATTCGTGCGGGCAGGGACAGGCTCAGATGGGTGTCACGGCTCACAGTCGCCGAGCCTACTTGCTGGTCGGCGGTCGGCACGAGCAACCCGCAGATCGACGCTGTGGAACACTCGTGGCCATGCCCGACCGCCCATCGTCCGCCGGATCCGCATCTCGCACGAGCACCCGTGTGCCCGCCCGCACCTCGGTCGCGTTGGCCGCGGCTGCTGCGGCTCGCTGGGCCTCGCGCACCGCGGGACGCGGCAAGGGTTCGATGATCGGCGGACTCGTCGCCGCCAAGATCGATCCCGACATCATGCGCCGGCTCGCCGCCGGCAAACGCTCCGCGATCATCACCGGCACCAACGGCAAGTCGACGACCACCCGGATGACCGCCGCGGCGATGGCCGAACTCGGCGAGGTCGCCACGCAGGCCGACGGCGCCAACATGGACGCCGGCATCATCGCGACCCTCACCCTCAGCCGCAATGCGCCGCTGTGCGCGCTCGAGGTCGACGAACTCCACGTGCCGCATGTCAGCGATGCGGTCGATCCCGAGGTGTTGGTCCTGCTGAACCTGTCGCGCGATCAGCTCGACCGGGTCGGCGAGATCAACATGATCGAGCGCAGGCTCCGCGAGGGCATCGCCCGTCACCCGTCGACCACCGTGATCGCGAACTGCGACGACGTGCTGGTCACCTCGGCCGCCTTCGACGCTCCCGACGTGGTGTGGGTGGCCGCGGGCGCGAGCTGGGTCGGCGACTCGGTGAGCTGTCCCCGCACCGGCGAGCCGATCGTGCGGTCCGCGGACGGCTGGCAGTCGACCGGCGACGAGAACTTCCGTCGGCCCACCCCCGACTGGTGGTTCGACGACGAGAACATCTACGGCCCGAACGGCTTCTCCGCCCCGCTGACCCTGGCCGTCCCCGGCCGGGCCAACCGCGGCAACGCGGCGCAGGCGGTGGCCGCCGCGGTCGCGATGGGCGCCGACCCGGGCAAGGCCGTCGCCGCGGTCGGGACGGTCGGCGAGGTCGCCGGCCGCTACGGCGTCCACCAGATCGGCAACCACTCCGTCCGTACGCTTCTCGCGAAGAACCCGGCCGGTTGGCAGGAGGCCCTGTCGATGATCGACCAGGACGCCGACGGACTGGTCATCGCGGTCAACGGACAGGTCCCCGACGGCGAGGACCTCTCCTGGCTGTGGGACGTGCGATTCGAGGCCTTCGAGACCATGCAGGTGGTCGCCGCCGGTGAGCGGGCGGCCGACCTGTCGGTGCGCCTGCTCTACGCGGGTGCCGAGCACACCACGGTCCCCGACCCGATGGCGGCGATCGCCTCGTGTCCGCCGGGACGCGTCGAGGTGCTCGCCAACTACACCGCGTTCCGCGATCTGGGGATCGCCATGGAACGCGCGGCACGTGCACGGAAGGCCGAACAGTGAGCGAGTCGACACTGCGGATCGGGCTGGTCCTGCCCGACGTCATGGGCACCTACGGCGACGGCGGCAACGCCCTCGTCCTCAAGCGTCGCGCCCTCATGCGCGGCATCGACGCCGAGGTCGTGCACATCACGCTCGACGACCCGGTACCGGATTCCCTCGACGTCTACACCCTCGGCGGCGCCGAGGACTACGCCCAGCGTCTGGCCACCCGCCACCTGACCCGCTACCCCGGTCTTCAGCAGGCCGCCGCGGCGGGACGCCCGGTTCTCGCGATCTGCGCGGCCATCCAGGTGCTCGGCCACTGGTACGAGACCTCCGCCGGTGAGCGGGTCGACGGCATCTCGCTGTTCGACCTGACCACCGCACCGCAGGAGACGCGCAGCATCGGCGAGCTGGTCACCGAACCGACCCTCGCCGCACTCACCCAGCCGCTCACCGGTTTCGAGAACCACCGCGGCGGAACCACATTGGGCTCCGATGCCAAGCCGCTCGGGCGGGTGAAGCACGGCATCGGCAACGGCGTCGGCGACGGCACCGAGGGCGTCGTGCAGGGCAGCGTGATCGGCACCTACATGCACGGTCCGGCGCTGGCCCGGAACCCCGAACTCGCCGACCACCTCCTCGCCACCGCGATGGGCGTCGAATCGCTTGCGCCGCTCGACCTCCCGGAGGTCAATCGGTTGCGTAAAGAACGCCTCGCCGCCGGGCGTCGGCGCTGACACCACCTGACCTCGACACGGTCCTCGGGTAGCCCCTCGAACTTACTCGGCCGGCAAAGGAATCCGCTGGTTGAGCAGGCGACGAGCGCAGCGAGGACGGGACTCTGCTGGTTGAGCAGGCGACGAGCGCAGCGAGGACGGGACTCTGCTGGTTGAGCAGGCGACGAGCGCAGCGAGGAGCCGTGTCGAAACCACTCGTACAGCTCACTCCCCCAGGTCAATCCCCGCTGACCTCGCCGCCGCCTTCAGCACGTCCACGAGCATCTCGACGGTCAGCCTGCCGGTGAAGGTGTTGTGCTGACTCACGTGGTAGCACCCGAACACCTCGAGGGTCGCGCCGTCGCGGGTCAGAATCGTCGACGCCCCGTGCCCGAACTTCGGCGCAGGCCGCGGCACCGTCCAACCGAGCGCACCGAACGTGCGCAGCGTCGACTGCCAGCCGAAGGCGCCCAGCGTGATCACCGAACGCGTTGTCGGAGCGAGCAATTCGAGCTCACCATGCAGCCAGTGCGAGCACCGGTCCCGCTCTTCGACGGTCGGCTTGTTCTGTGGCGGAGCGCAGTGCACGGGCGCGGTGATCCGGGTGTCGAACAGCTCCAGCCCGTCGTCCATCGACACCGAATGCGGCTGACTCACCAGGCCGGCGAGATACATGGCGGAGAACAGGAAGTCACCGGACTGGTCGCCGGTGAACATCCGGCCGGTGCGATTGCCGCCGTGGGCGGCCGGCGCCAGACCCACGATCAGCAACCGCGCATCCGCCGGTCCGATGCCCGGGACCGGCCGCCCCCAGTACTCCTGGTCGGCGAACGCCCGGCGCTTCTCCCGTGCCACCTGTTCGCGCCATTCGACGAGCCGCGGGCATGCACGACAGTCGATCAGCTGCGCGTCGAGCTCCGCGAGATCACGAAACCGCCGTCGGGTGCCCATATCCGACAGTAACCGCGAGCCGTGCACGGGCAACTAGTCCAGCACGGCGCAGCGTTCGCGGGTGCGGTCGACGGCGAACCAGCCGCGCTCGAACTCCTGCCATTGCTGCAGGTGCACCCGCGACTCCTCGCCGTCCCGCGCGACGGCCCGCTCCAGACGTTCCGCCTCGGTTCCGCCGTCGAGCCACAGGGCGTGGGCCAACCGGTCGGCGATCCGGCGCCGCGCCGACGACACCCCCTCGATGATCAGCAGCGGCTGCCACTCGATCCACACCTGCGGTCCGGGCGTCGCGACGCCGTCGCGCCACACCCGAGGACGGTAGCGGTAGTCCCATCGCCGGACGAAGGAGTGCAGCACATCCGCTTCCAGCTCGGGCCACCAGGCAACCGGGTCGTCCCACGAGGCGAAATCGTCGGTGCGCACCAGCGTCACCCCGACGCCCCGTTCACGTAGCTGCGCCACCAGCAGATCCGCGACCGTCGACTTCCCGGCCCCGGACGGGCCGTCGATCGCGACGATCCCCGAGTCGAGCTGCGCGGCGAGCTCGGCGACCCGCGCACCGATCTCCGGGGAGATGATGTCGGACGCCGTCACCGCACCCTCACACCCGTGAACAGACCCGACGGGAGTTTCGTCAACGGCGCGGTGATCGGCGCCTCCGGGACCCGGGTCACGCCTGTCCGACCGGTCCGCAGGTATTCGGCGATCGCGGCGTCGAGCGGCCGGTTCGCGCGGCCCAACTGCCCATGGTCGCCGCCGCCCACGGTGATCAGGTGGCTGTTCATCTGCCGGCGCATGACGAGACTGCCATGGTAGGGCGTCTGGGGGTCTCCGACACTCTGGATCTGCAGCGGGCGGACGGCGAGTCCACGATTCCGGATCGGGATCGGACGGGTGACCGGAGCGGCTCCCGCACAGGCCATTCCAGACCGGTAGATCAAGCCGGGCGCCTCGAACGGATCGGCGGTGACGTAGCCGGTGATGAACGCGGCGAGGTTCGCCGACGGATCGGCCGGCACCTGGTTCTCGTTGCACAGGACGGCACCCTGCATGTCCTGTGAGATCGCCGCGGCCTCGAGCACCGCGGGTGAGGGTTCGGCGAGCTTCCGGGTTGTACCGGCCGTCATCATCGCGATGACCGGCCAATTGTTCCGATCGGGCGCGAACGCCTGTGTGAGAATCAGCAGTCCCGAATTCGCCTGCACCGAACCGGGTGTCAGCAATGTCGCGGCGAAGTTCTCGAACCGTGCACGCGCATCCGCGGTGAGGTCGGTACCGGCGATGTACTGGTCGGCGACGGCGCGGAGGCCCGGCGGGACGTCCCCGACCCGCGCCGGCGGTGCGACCAGAGACGGCGGGACGCCCGCCTCGGCACTGACCCGGTCGCTCCACTTCCGGTACACGGCAAGCGGAGTCGTCCCCAGGCGGTAGATGTGGTCGTGGCGCGCGATCCACGCCATCATGGCGTGGACGCGAGCCTTGTATCCGGGAGTCTGCGCGTCGAGGAGAGCGTTCCACACGAGGCCGGGGTCGAAGCCGGAATCGAGAACCAATCGGTCGACACGCTGGGGGAACAGCGTCGCGTAGGTCCCGAAGAGCAACGTCCCGTAGGAGATCCCGTACAGACTGATCTTGGTCTCGCCCAGCTTCCGGCGAACCACCTCGATGTCACGCGCGGTGTTCTCCGTGGTCAGCGTCGACCCCAGACCGGGCGTGCGCCGTGCACACCGATCACGGTTCAGTTTGCCTGCAGCGGTGTAGATCTCGGCTTCCGACCCGGTGAGCGGAGCACATTTCAGCGGCGTGCCCGACACCAGGCCCCGCGGCTGCACTGCAACGAGATCCCACTGGTCGCGCACCTCGTCCGGTACGCGCAGCTGACTGAACATCGCGATCGCATCGCCGCCGGGGCCTCCCGGGTTGCCCATCAGGACACCGCGCCGCTGCGATGGTTCCCGCGCGGGAATGCGACTCACGAGGAGCTCGATCGTGGGTCCGTTCGGCTCGGCGTGATCCAGCGGGACCTCGACTGCAGCGCAACGAACGCTCGCCGGGACACCGTGGACGGCGGGACATGACGTCCAGTCCAGCTCGGTTTCCGCAGCCGCGGCGAGCGGCACGGCGCGCGCCGTGTCCAGCAGACCGACCGCGGCCACCGCGGCCACTACCGCCGCGATCACCCGTACTCGTCGACGCCCCCGCTTCAGCGATATCACTCCCCGACCCTAGCCGGGCACACGTGAACCGTCTGCGTTCGGCCTTCAGGCCAGGATTCGACGGCCGGACAGCGCCCGGCCGAGGGTCAGTTCGTCGGCGAATTCGAGGTCGCCGCCCATCGGCAGACCCGACGCCAGGCGCGTCACCGACAGCCCGGGGAAGTCTTTGAGCATGCGCTGCAGGTAGGTGGCGGTGGCCTCGCCCTCGGTGTTGGGGTCGGTCGCGACGATCACCTCGCTGACGTCGACGCCGTCCTCCTGATTGGCGAGCCGACGCAGCAGCTCACGGATGCGGAGCTGGTCGGGTCCGATCCCCGACAACGGATCGAGGGCCCCGCCGAGTACGTGATAGCGGCCGGTGAACTCCTTGGTCCGCTCGATCGCGTGCACGTCCTTGGGTTCTTCGACGACGCAGATCTTGGTGGCGTCGCGTCGTGAGTCGGAGCAGATGCGGCACAGCCGATTCGCCGACACGTTGCCACATTCGGCGCAGAACACGACGTCGTCGCGGACGCGCCCGAGCGCCGCGACCAGTCGGTCGATGTCGGACTTCTCCCCGGCGAGCAGGTGGAATGCGATGCGCTGCGCACCCTTCGGACCGAGCCCCGGCTGTTTGGCCAGTTCGTCGATCAGATCCTGGATCGGTCCTTCATACATCGCGTGCCCGGGTTCTCTGGTGTGGTGGGAAGGATCGCGCGGCGGGCGCGATCAGCCGCCGAGCCCGGGGATGCCGCCGCCGAGGCCTCCGGCCAGCGGGCCCATCTTCTCGCTGGTGAGCTGCTCACGCTTCTGCGACAGGTCGGCGAGCGCGCCGAGCAGCAGATCCTGCAGGGTCTCGACGTCCTCGGGGTCTACGACCTTGGGATCGATGGACACCGCGGTCACCTCGCCGGTGCCGTTTCCGGTCACGGTGACCAGGCCGTTGCCCGCGCTCCCGACGATCTCCGCTGCGGCGATCTCGTTCTGTGCGGACAGGAGCTTCTCCTGCATCTGCTGAGCCTGGGCCAGCAGACCCGCCATCGGGTTCTCGCCGCCCTGGCCGCCGCCGAACAATGCGCTGGGATCGAATGGTTGCGTCACGCCGTCCAGGGTAGCCCCCGGGTCAGCGCAGCAATCGATCGACATGCGCGGCGATGTCGTCGACGCTGACCTCGTCCACCGGGCTGATCTCGAAGGACAGCACCTCGTCGCCGAACAGATGACCGGCCCGTCGTGTGAGCGAGAACTCGAAACGGTCGTCGACGCGCCGCCACTCGACGATCCCGCCGTAGACGGGCGCACTCGCCCCGGTGGTGACGCAGTGTTCGTCGGCGCGCGGGCCGCCGGTGAGGTCCCGCTGGATCTGGAAACACGCCAGCGACTCGTCGTCGATGAACACGACGGCCTCGCAGCCCAGGTCGGGGTGTCGTTCGTACGACGCGCGGATGGTCACGGTCGCCAGGGTAGTGGTTTCGATACGCCTCGTCGCTGCGCTCCTCGGCTACTCAACCAGCGTTCCGCTAGCCCCAGGGACCGTCACCCCGGCGACCGGTAGGCCCGAGGCGCACGCCCAGGGACCGCCACCCCGCCGGCCGAGTAGGTCCGAGGCGCACGCCCAGGGACCGCCACCCCGCCGACCGAGTAGGTCCGAGGCGCAAGCCGAGGGACCGCCACCTCCGCCGGCCGAGTAGGCCCGAGGCGCAAGCCGAGGGCCGTATCGAGGTCCGCGCCTGAAAAACGCCCCTGCGATGCACCCTCCAGGAGTCCGCCGCGGACGATATGTCGGCGCCCGTCCGCTGGAGGGTCGATGTCAGGGGCGGATTTCAGGGGTGGATTTCGGGGGTGGTTTTCAGAACGCCACCGTGCGACGACTCTCGAACCGACGCTCCGTCCCGTCGAGCGGGTCCGTGAACTCCAGAGCATGTGCGACGAGCCGCAGCGGGGCCGAGAAGTCCCCGTGGTCCGGGCGCTCCGCGAGTTCGGGGCGGACCTCGGGATACAGCGGGTCGTCGACGATGGGCACACCGAGCGACGCCATGTGCAGCCGCAGCTGGTGGGTGCGTCCGGTGTGCGGCACCAGCCGGTAGACACCGCCGCGGTCGGTCTGTTCGACGAGGGTGATGTCGCTGATGGCGTTCACCGGGCCGTCGACGACGCGGGCCCGCAGGTCACCGGCGGTTTTCTCGATCCGGTCGCGCACGGTCACGGTCTCGGCGAGTCGCTCGTCGACCGGCGCCAGCGCGCGGTACTCCTTGCGTGCCAACCGGGAGGCGAAGAGGTCCTGGTAGGCGGCCCGCACGTCGGGACGCAGCGTGAAAAGCAGAACACCGGCGGTGAGCCGGTCGAGGCGGTGGGCCGGGGAGATCGTGTCGCTGCCCAGGTCGCGGCGGAGTCGGACCAGCGCGGTCTGCGTCACGTGACGACCCCGCGGCATCGTGGACAGGAAGTGCGGTTTGTCCACGACGACGATGTTCTCGTCGCGGTAGAGCACCGGGACGTCGAACGGGATCGGGACCTCGTCGGGCAGATCGCGGTAGAGGTAGAGCGAGACGTTCACCCGCGACGGCGCGTCGAGGTCGACGGGCCGACCGTCGGCATCGACGATCTCGCCGGCCGCGGCACGGGCGTGCAATTCCTCGATCCCGAGACCCGCGAGACTCGGCGACGCCAGTAGTGCCTCGGCCACGGTGGATTCCGGCCCCGCCCGCAAGACCACCCGCGTCGAGTCGACGCCGTCCCGGATCGGGAGCGGCGAGGGCCGGGCCCGGCCCCTCCTCCGAGACGTCAGTTCTCGAGGCGCTTCTTGAGATTGCCGAGCACCTCGGCCTGGATGCGGTTGATCGCCTTGGGCGCGAAGGTCTTCTCGAAGAACCCGCCGATGCCGCCGGCGCCCTTCCAGCTGGTTGTGGTGGTGACACGCGATCCGCCGGCCGACGGGGCGACCGTGTAGGTCGTCACCATGGTGGAGTTGGCGTCGCGTTCGGTCACGGTGTCGGGGGTCACGCTGACGGTCGCCTGGACGTCGCGCTGTCGCTTCTCCGAGGCCTGCAGAATCCAATGCACGACGGTGCCGTCGCCGTTGCCGCCGCTGATGACCTTGTAGTCGCGGTAGTGCGCCGGGAGGATCGCCGGGCGCACATCGTTGTAGTCGGCGAGGGCTCCGATGACGGTGTCCGGGGCGGCGGTGATGTCGATCGACTGCGATGCGGAAACCTGACCCACGATGGAACACTCCTCGGGACGAAACGATTGGCGGGCGAACTGATCAAGTCCTAGGCTAACCGGGTGAGCTCTGGCTTGGAGATGGGGGGACAGGCATTTGACCAGGGGGTGTCCACCCTACTGGCCAGCTATCGTGCCATCCCTCCGAACGCGACCGTGCGCCTTGCGAAGAAGACGTCGAACCTCTTCCGCAAGCGCGCAGCCAACCCACATCCCGGACTGGACGTCTCCGGACTCGACCGGGTGATCTCGGTCGATCCCGACGCCCGCACCGCCGACGTCGCCGGGATGTGCACCTACGAGAACCTGGTCGCGGCGACCCTCCCCTACGGTCTGGCACCCATGGTGGTCCCGCAACTCAAGACGATCACGCTCGGCGGCGCGGTGACCGGCCTCGGCATCGAGAGCACGTCGTTCCGTTCCGGACTCCCGCACGAGTCGGTGTCGGAGATCGACATCCTGACCGGCGACGGGGAGATCATCACCGCGACGCCCACGAACGAACACGCCGACCTGTTCTTCGGTTTTCCCAACTCCTATGGGACGCTGGGTTATTCGGTCCGCCTGCGCATCGAGCTGGAACCGGTGAAGCCGTACGTCGCGCTGCGTCACGTGCGGTTCAGCTCGATCGCCGAGCTGCAGGCGACGATGGAGACCATCGTCACCGAGAAGACCTACGACGGCGAGCAGGTCGACTACCTCGACGGAGTCGTGTTCTCCGCCGACGAGTCCTACCTCACGCTCGGACGCCAGACCGACGAAGAGGGCCCGGTCAGCGACTACACCGGGATGGACATCTTCTACCGGTCGATCCAGAACAAGACCACCGACCGCCTGACGATCCACGACTACCTCTGGCGCTGGGACACCGACTGGTTCTGGTGCTCCCGTGCTTTCGGGGCCCAGAACCCGAAGATCCGCCGCTGGTGGCCGAAGCGCTACCTGCGCAGCAGCTTCTACTGGAAGCTGATCGGACTCGACCAGCGCTGGGACATCGGCGACCGCCTCAACGCCCGCAAGGGCCTCCCGCCGGGTGAGCGGGTCGTCCAGGACATCGAGGTGCCGATCGAACGCACCACCGACTATGTCGAATGGTTCCTGGACAACATCCCCATCGAACCGATCTGGTTGTGCCCGCTGCGCCTTCGCGAGCCGGCCCTGCCCGGTTCGGATCCGGCGCGCCCGTGGCCGCTCTACCCGCTCGAACCGCGGCGCACGTACGTCAACGTCGGCTTCTGGTCGGCCGTGCCGGTCACCCCGGGCGACCCCGGGCACACCAACAAGGTCATCGAACGCAAGGTCGCCGAACTCGACGGCCACAAGTCGCTGTACTCGGAAAGTTTCTACGGGCCGGAAGAGTTCGACGAACTCTACGGCGGAGAGAGTTATCGGCTCCTGAAGAAGCGGTACGACCCCCGCGGCCGCCTTCTGGACCTCTATGCGAAAGCGGTGAAACGCCAATGACGACATTCAGAGACGCACCGATCGGAGCAGACTCCCAGACCGGGAAGATGTCCCTGGCGGAGATCTTCGAGACCCTCCTGGGCGGCAACCTGTCGATCCGGATCTCGGCGTACGACGGCAGCAGCGCAGGCCCGGCCGACGCCCAGTACGGCCTCAACCTGAAGACCCCGCGCGGCACCACCTATCTCGTCACGGCGCCCGGCGACCTCGGCCTGGCCCGCGCCTACATCGCCGGCGACCTCGAACTCGTCGGCGCACACCCCGGCGACCCCTACCCCGCCCTGAAGGCGCTCGCGAGCGATCTGGACTTCCACCGCCCGTCGCCGCTGGCCCTGGCCCAGATCGCGCGCTCGCTCGGCATCGAACACTTCAAGCCGATCGCCCCGCCGCCGCAGGAGGCCGTGCCGCGCTGGCGTCGTTTCGCGGAAGGACTGCGCCACAGCAAGTCTCGTGACGCCGAGGTCATCCACTACCACTACGACGTCTCGAACACCTTCTACGAGTGGGTCCTCGGCCCGTCGATGACCTACACATGTGCGGTCTACCCCGACCGCGACGCGTCGCTCGAGACCGCCCAGGACAACAAGTACCGCCTCATCTTCGAGAAGCTGCGCCTCAAGCCCGGCGACCGACTCCTCGACATCGGTTGCGGGTGGGGCGGAATGGTCCGCTACGCCGCCAAGCGCGGTGTGCACGCCATCGGTGCGACGCTGTCGGCCGAGCAGGCCGAGTGGGCACAGAAGGCCATCGTCGACGAAGGACTCTCCGAGTTCGCCGAGGTGCGGCACAGCGACTACCGCGACATCACCGAATCCGGTTTCGACGCGGTGTCGTCGATCGGCCTGACCGAACACATCGGCGTCGGCAACTACCCGGCCTACTTCGGCTTCATGCGCGACAAGCTGCGCCCGGGCGGAATGCTGCTGAACCACTGCATCACCCGGCCCGACAACGCGAGCCGCAGCAAGGCCGGCACGTTCATCGACCGCTATGTGTTCCCCGACGGCGAGCTCACCGGCTCGGGCAAGATCATCTCCAAGCTCCAGGACATCGGCGGCATGGAGGTGATCCACGAGGAGAACTTCCGCGAGCACTACGCGATGACCCTGCGCGACTGGAACATCAACCTCGTCGATCACTGGGACGAGGCCGTGGCCGAGGTCGGCGAGGGCACCGCCCGCCTGTGGGGACTGTACATGGCGGGCTGCCGGATCGGCTTCGACCGCAACATCATCCAGCTCCATCACGTGCTGGCGACCAAACTCGACAACCATGGCGGCCATCAGGTTCCGCTGCGGCCCTGGTGGAACGCCTGAGCCTGCTCGACCAACGAGACCCCGTCGGATGCCCGGCGGGGTCTCGTCGTTCAGGCCCCCGCATCGTTCACGCCGGGGCGTCTCAGACCAGCGGGACGTCGACGATCGGCCGGCGCACGTCCGCGCCCGGGCCGTCGAAATGCCACCACTCACCGGAGTAGACGGTCAATCCCCCGGCGGCCATCGCCTGACGCAACCGGGCCCGCGCTGCCTGGGCCGATGCCGAGACCCCCTGCGTCGCATACGCGGTCGCGCGTGGGGTGAACGAGTCGAAGTCGGTGCCCATGTCGACGCGACAGACATTGCCAACCTTGCGCGGGGCCGGACAATTCGGGCTGCGTACCGCGAGGGTCACGTCGACCGAGCGTCCGGTCTCATGGCTGGTCGAGTACGGACCGGGGGCGGCGACCCACGCCGGGTCGGGAACTTTCTCAAACATCCTCTGCTGCACCGAATGTGGTCGGTAGCAATCCCAGAACACCAGCGTCTCACCGCGGGCCCGGAGTTTCTGGGCCGCGGTCCTCAGACCCGGGACCATCGATTCGTGCACCAGACAGCGAGCATTCGGCGGATAGAGACGCTCACCGACGAAGTTGTGGGTCGTCGCATAGCGCAGATCCAACGCCGCATCCGCGACGACGGTCTTCACGTCGACGAGTCCGACCGCGCGGGCCTGCTGATCGACGGTGTGCCGCAGGGTGGGCGACGGCGAGTCGACGGGAGCCGCCTCGGCACAAGCCATCGACAACGTCAGCGCCGCCACCACCACCGCTGCCGGCGCCGTGGCCAGACGTAGGACCGATCGGATCTGCATCTCTGCGTTCTACCAGCCCTTCGTCTCGACGGTCATTCGATCGGCCGTGCCCCGAGTTCGGACTTGAGGAGTTCGAGCGCGACCTGATCGGGGTCGAGGCGCTGCTCGGGCGCCCCGGTACGGGCATCGGCGACCATCTCGGCTCGCTCCTCGTCGGGGATGTCCTCGTCCGCGCGAGGCGGTTCGGGCTCCTCCGGCTCGGCCACCGGTTCGGGTGGCGGCGGCGCGGCCGCCGACTGATCACGAGACCTGCTCGGACGCGAGTACGACTGCCGGGGTTTGGCCTGCTGTTTCGCGGCCTGTGCGCCACCCGGCGCCGACGGCGCGACCGCTGTGCCCGGAGCCTGGTGCACCGTCCGCACGTCCAGTTGGGTGCCGAAGACCTCCGCGAGAGCCTCGCGGATGATCGTGACCGCGTGCGGCGCCGAGAGACGTCCGACGAGCACCTCGACCGGGTGTCCGAGCACCACCGTGGTGCCCTCGAGATCGGCGATGACCGCCGCCGACAGCATCGGCTCGAGACTCTTGGAACGCTCCCGCACCGCGGCCCGGATCTCCGGGTAGCGCTTGCGGATCGCGTCGGCGTCGAGCCCGCCCGGGGCAGCCGGCTCTGGCTCCGGTTCCGGTTCGGGCGCCGGTTCGGGGCGCTTCGCCCGGGCCGGCATCGCATCGGGCGGTGGAACCGAGTACTCGTCGACCGGCTCATCCGGCAGCGGGATGTCGTCGGGGTCGGCCGACCGGGCCGGCGCGGCGGCAGGTTCCCGGGTCGGCTCCGGAGCCGGTTCGGCCACCGGGGCACGCGAAGGCGGTTCCGGCGCCGTGGGGGTTCCGCCGTTCCGGACCGCCGGACGCACGGGTTCCGGTACCGGCTGCGCCGGCGTGGCGGCCTCCGCTTCGGGTTCGTCCCAGGGGACGTCGAGAGTCGGTGCAGCAGCGTCGACTTCGGGAGAATCGGTGCCGGTGGTCCCGGTGTCCGGGGTGTCGAGATCCCCGAGATCGAGCGCCTCCGGTTCCACGAGCGCGTCGGGTTCCGGAAGCGCGTCGGGATCGGGAAGGGCGTCCGGATCGGCGATGGCGTCGGGCGCGGGTTGCTCGACGATCAGTTCTTCGAGCATGTCCGCGTCGTCGGTCTCGACGGCAGCGGCTGCGTCGGCCTGCGGTGCGGCAGCGACCGGTTCGGCGGGCGGGGCCGGCTCTGACTCGGGAACCGTGGGCGCAGCGGCGGGTTCGGCCGGAGTCGATTCGGCTGCCGCGGGCTTCGCCACCGGCGCAGGCGGTTCGGGCGCGGTGGGTTCCGGTGCGGTCGGCATCGGCGGCGGAGCAGCAGCCGGGGCAACCGGGGCAGATGCGGCCGGTGCGACCG
>NZ_JAJQJP010000014.1:0-80252 GCF_021245825.1 Gordonia metallireducens
TCGTCGGCGTCGCCCCACTACCGGCCTCCTCGGGCAAAACCCATCGTCACCGACTCAACCGAGGTGGTGACCGGCAAGCCAACAGCGCCCTGCACATGATCGTGGTCGGCCGGATGAAAAACCATCCACCCACCCGCGCCTACGTCGAACGCCGTTCCGCCGAACACAAAACGAAGAAAGACATCATCCGCTGCCTCAAACGCTACGTCGCCCGCGAAGTCTTCAAAGACCTCACCACCGACCTCGGAGCACTGGACAAGCTATAGGACCATCTCGTCGCTTGCGCTCCTCGCACCTCAGGCAGCAGAGCTGGGTGCGTCGCGATCTTTCGGATCAGGCAGCAGAGCTGGGGGCGTCGCGCTCTTTCGGATCAGGCAGCGGACATGGGTGCGTCGTGCTGTTTCGGATCAGGGAGCGAGTGGTAGCGCTCGCTCGCACCTCGGGAGCGGCATCGCCGCGGATGGACGAATGCGGAATGACGTCACACGCGACATCAGTCCGGCTGTCCGACTTCGGCTGAAGTCGTTCCCACAGATTGATGTCGCGCGCGACATCAATCTGGGTGGGCTAATGCAGCCAGAAGTCGGTGACCGACAACCCGACCTCGGTCAGCAGGCGCTGTACCAGCGGTAGGCCGATCCCGATGACCGACGACGGGTCGCCGTCGATGCGCTCGACCAACCAGCCGCCGAGGCCGTCGAGGGTGAACGCGCCCGCGACCTGCAACGGTTCGCCGCTGTCCACGTAGCGTGCGATCACGTCGTCGTGGACGTCGGTGAAATGGATTGTCGTGGAGGAGGTCCCGGCCGCGGTGGCGGAACCGGCGCCGGGGCTCAGCCGGATCAGGTGATGGCCGGTGAGCAGATCGGCACTGCGCCCGCGCATCTCGCCCCACTGGGCCAGTGCGCGTTCGGGGGTGTGTGGCTTGCCCAGCAGGCGGTCGCCGAGAAGCAGCATCGAGTCGCAGCCGATCACCACGACCGTCTCGCCGTTCTCGACCGCGCCGGCGAGGTCCGGGAGCGCGGCGACGGCCTCGGCCTTCGCGCGCGCCAGCGCGGCGACCACGGCATCGGCGGGGGTGCCGGGCGGCAACTGGGCGAGCACCGCGTCCTCGTCCACGTCCGAGACACGGACCACCGGCTCGACACCCGCGGCCCGCAACACCCGGAGACGGGCGGGGGAAGCGGATCCGAGCACGAAAACCGGGCCGGCGGTGGCCGGCCCGGTCTCGTGTGTGTTCGACCCGATCTGGGAGTCAGGCACGTGTCAGTAGCGCAGGTTGGTGAAGCTCGACGGTGCGCCCCACTGCGGACGCAGACGGTCGACGGGACGACCCCAGTCGTTGCGGATCTCCGGTTCCGGCTCGCCACCACCGGCGCCCGCGCCGGCCAGGACACTCACCAGAACGGCGAGGTCCTCGTCGGTCGGGTTGCCGTTGACGACGGTCAGGAACGGCTTCTCGGCTGCCTTCTCGGTGCTCTCGTTCACGGATGCCTCACTCACGCCGCTCTCGCTCACAGGGGGATGTTCCCGTGCTTCTTCGGCGGCAGGTTGACCATCTTGCGCTCGAGCAGCTTGAGCGCGGTCGCAATCTGGCCGCGGGTGTGGCTCGGCGGGATGACCGCGTCGACGTATCCGCGGGCCGCGGCGACGTACGGGTTGACGAGGGTGTCCTCGTACTCCTGCTGCAGCTCGAGGCGCAGTGCGTCGACGTCCTCGCCCTTCGCGGCGGCTTCCTTGAGCTGGTTGCGGTAGACGAAGCCGACGGCGCCGGAGGCGCCCATGACGGCGATCTGCGCGGTCGGCCACGCGAGGTTCACGTCGGCGCCCATGTGCTTGGAGCCCATGACGTCGTATGCGCCGCCGTAGGCCTTGCGGGTGATGACGGTGATCTTGCCGACCGTTGCCTCGCCGTAGGCGTAGAGCAGCTTGGCGCCGCGTCGGATGATGCCGCGGTACTCTTGGTCGGTACCGGGCAGGAAGCCGGGCACGTCCACCAGGGTGACGATCGGGATGTTGAAGGCGTCGCAGGTGCGCACGAAGCGGGCGGCCTTCTCCGAGGCGTCGATGTCGAGGCAGCCGGCGAACTGGGTCGGCTGGTTGGCGACGATGCCGACGCTGCGTCCGTCGACGCGGCCGTAACCGACGATGATGTTCTTCGCGTAATCGGCCTGGATCTCGAGGAATTCGTCGTCGTCGAGGATGCGACGGATGACCTCGTGCATGTCGTACGGCTGGTTCGGCGAGTCCGGGATGAGCGTGTCGAGCTCGAGGTCCTCGTCGTTCAGGGTGTCCTCGATGGACCCGGCGGCCGGCTGCGCGACCGGCAGGCGAGGTGCGTCGGCGCGGTTGTTGCTCGGCAGGTAGCTCAGCAGCTCCTTGACGTATTCGAGCGCGTCCTCCTCGTCGGAGGCGACGTAGTGTGCGGTGCCCGACTTGGCCATGTGGGTGGTCGCGCCGCCGAGTTCTTCCTGCGTGACCTCTTCACCGGTGACGGTCTTGATGACGTCGGGGCCGGTGATGAACATCTGGCTGGTCTTGTCGACCATGACCACGAAGTCGGTCAGTGCGGGCGAGTACACGTGGCCGCCGGCGGCGGCACCCATGATCAGCGAGATCTGGGGGATGACGCCCGACGCGCGGACGTTGCGGTGGAAGATCTCGCCGTACAGGCCGAGGGAGACCACGCCCTCCTGGATACGGGCTCCGGCGCCGTCGTTGATGCCGATCAGCGGGCGGCCGGTCTTGATGGCCAGATCCATGACCTTGACGATCTTCTCGCCGTAGACCTCACCGAGGCTGCCGCCGAAGACAGTGGCGTCCTGCGAGAATACGCAGACCTCGCGGCCGTCGATCGTGCCGTAACCGGTGACCACACCGTCTCCGACCGGTCGACGCTCGGCGAGACCGAAGTTGGTGCTGCGGTGCTTGGCGAGTGCGTCGAGTTCGACGAACGATCCCTCGTCGAGCAGGTGGGTGATCCGCTCACGGGCGGTCAGCTTGCCCTTCGCGTGAGTCTTCTCGACGGCGGCCTCGCCCACGGGGTGCTTCGCCTCTTCGAGACGATTGCGCAGATCGGCGAGCTTCCCCGCTGTCGTGTGGATGTCGGGAGCGGCGGAATCGTCGCGTGAAGCTGTGGTCATGACTGTCGATGCTAACTACCTGAGTGTGAGCCACGTCAACCGGATCAACGTGAGATATCCCTCAGGTTCCCGAGCGATCGGTCGGTGGTGGTCCGTTTGTCCGTTTTTCGGTGCCCTCGGGTGCCCCTGAGCTGGACGAACGCGGTCCCGCGCGGGTCGACGGACGACCCGCGCGAGACCGCGATCCGACTCACACCGCGGCGAGGTGACTGACGCGCGGTGCCACGTTCTGCATGAAGGCCGAGACATCGGTCGTGTAGTCGGGGAACGACAACACGCTGCGGTCCACGCCGGCGACCCGGTCGAGATCGTGGAGGAACGCGGCGACGCGGTCGTAGGAGCCGACGAGGTGCGGGTGGAACAGACAGGAACCGGTGACGACCGCGGCGCGGGTCGGGTGGTCGAAGTCGACGTCGAGCACCTGGCGACGCTCCTGGGTCTGGATCTTCGCCGACATCCCGGTCGGGTCGCCGGCGGCTGCGGCGCGGAGCCCGTCCGCGGCCTCGACGTCGGTGTCGGCGGCGAACGACTGCACCATCTCCACCGCCTCGGCGTCGGTGGGGGCGGTGATGATGCCGTACAGCGCAGCGGTTCCGACGTCGCGCCCCGCCCGCGAGGCGACGGTCACGAGGTCGGCGCGCGCCTTGGCGACCTGGTCGAAGTCACCCAGCACGAAGTTCACGTCGGCGCGATTGGCGGCGGCCTCGATCGACCGCGGGGACTGACCCGGGATGATCACCGTGACCCCGTGACGCGGTGTCGGCTGCACGAGGCAGTCGTCGAGCCGGAAGTGTTCGCTCTCGTACGTCATCCGTCCGGTCTCCCAGAGGGTCCGCAGGATGTGGACGTACTCGTCGACGTAGCCGTAGCGCTTGCTCGGATAGTCCTCGCCCGGCCACAGACCCATCTGCGCGTATTCGCTGCGGTTCCATCCGGCGACGATGTTGATGCCGAACCGTCCGCCGCCGGCGTCGTCATATGTGGCGGCGATCCGGGCGGCCATCGCGGGATGGACCGACGGTGCGCCGACCGAGCCCCAGATCTTGATGGTCGACGTCGCGCCGATGAGCGGTCCGACGACCGCGAGCGGGTCCTGGGCGTAGTCCCAGAAGCCGCTGCCCTCGGAGCCGTAGCCGCGGAACTTGGACATGGTCAGCACGAATTCGTAGCCGGCGGCCTCGGCGTCGACCGAGATCTGTTTGTTCAGTTCATAACTCGGCATGTACTGCGGGGAGGCCTTGGACAGGATGTAACCGTTGTTGACCGTCGGGAGGAAGACGCCGTACTTCATCATCGAGACTCCTGGGGTGAGGTGAGCGGGAGAAGATCGCCGGGGCGTTCTGAGATGAAGGTAGGAATCCGGTGTTTCGTGGACCGTTCCGACGGCGTAAACGAACTTTGCGCCGGTGCTCGCGCCCTCTACCTGCGACGATGCTCAATCCTGCATCGTGACTGCCAGCGGGTCGGTGACGAACGACGTCCGGTCGGCGCGGTAGTGGTCGAAGGACACCTGCAGCGGACGCCCGTCTGCATCAGAGAACACCTGGGTCCGGCACAACACCGGCGAGCCCTCGGCGATACCGAGTTGTTCGCTCGTCCGGGCGTCGGCAGCCGCGGCCGTCACCTCGGTCACCACATTCGCGATGGGCGCCGAAAAGTGCAGGGAGGAGAGGGAACCCATCGTGACCGGACCCGTGTACGCGTCGAAGTCGAACGTGACCTCCGCGGAGAAGTAGGCGGTCCGGACCCCGATCACCTCGCCGTGGCGTCGGAACAAGATGTCGAGGAGCCGGACGGATTCGTCCTCCGTCGCCAGACATGATCGGAGGAACTCGGTCGTCGCGACCGTGCGCTGATCGAGGATCTGCAGCGAGATCTCGGGGTCCTGCCACGACTTGTCCACGGTGTCGGAGATCTCGAGCCGCGCATGTCGCGGATGGACGATGGTCCCCACCCGGGGTCTCCGGACGAGAAGACCGTCCTCGGCGAGCGACCGGAGCGCGGCGCGGACCGCTCCGCGGCTCGCGCCGAGTTCGCTGACGAGCGCGTCCTCGGCGAGTTGTGCCGACTCCGGCAGATGGCCCGCGCGGATCGACGCCGCGATCATGTCGCGCACCCATCGCACGGTGGAGTGGCGGCCTCGAGCCGATCCGCCGTGCATCCGTGGGTGTTTCGAGGGCTGGGCGAAGACATCGACATCCATGTGCGCACACTAGGGACCGTTTGCTACGCGAACGTTTCGGCGGGTTTGCGCCGCTCGTCATCCCTCGGCGAGGCACCCAGTAGGTTCTTCAGACATGACCCTCGACGCCGATCTGCTCCGGACCCGACTCGCCGACACGCGCTGGCACCGGATCGAGGTGGTCGACGCGACGGGGTCGACCAACGCCGATCTCGTGACACGCGCGGCCACCGAATCGATCGACGGGGCGGTGCGGCTGACCACCGATCAGACCGCGGGCCGCGGACGCCACGCCCGGACGTGGACCGCGCCGCGCGGGACCCAGCTGGCGATGTCGGTGGCGGTGGAGGTCGGTGAGCACACCGAGGACCTCGGTTGGCTGTCGCTGCTGGCCGGCCTCGCCGCGGTCCAGGGCATCGGCGAGGCGGTGGGCGTGCGGCCGACCCTCAAGTGGCCCAACGACGTTCTGATCGAGGGGCGCAAGACCGCCGGAATCCTGTCGGAGTACACGCGTTCGCCGCACACCCGGCACGGGGACGGGGGAGTGGCGGTGATCGGGACCGGCCTCAACACGACGATGACGCAGGAGCAGTTGCCGGTGCCCACCGCGACGTCGTTGCAGCTGGCGACCGGCAAAGACGTCCCGCTCACCGAGCTCGCGGCGTCGTACCTGCGGGCGTTGTCGGAGCTGCTCGACCTCTGGCCGCACGACGTCGACGGACTCGCGGCTCGCTATCGGGAGGACAGCGACACCATCGGGCGGCGCGTCCGGCTGGTGCTGCCGGGCGACGAGGAGGTCGTGGGCACCGCGACCGGCGTCGACGCATCCGGGCGGATCGTCGTCGACGCCGACGGGCGGCAGGTGATCGCGGCCGCAGGCGACGTCACGCACCTGCGGCCGGTCTGACTTCGACGGGGCTCAGCCGGCGGGGAGACGGGGCTCAGCCGGCGGGGAGACGGGGCTCAGCCGGCGGGGAGACGGGGCTCAGCCGGCGGGGAGACGCGGCTCAGCCGGCAGGGCGCTGCAGGCTCTTGATGCCCATCGCGGGGATGATCGTCAACGGCGGCAGGCCGATGACGAAGTGCAGGATCGCGGTCTCGATGCCGACCGAGGTCTGCTGGTAGGTGAGGATCGGGATCAGCACCGCGGCGACCAGCAGCAGTCCGACGATCCAGCGGTAGAACTGGTTGGGCGCCGGCGTGATCAGCTGGAGGACGTACCAGAGGGCGCCCGCGGCGAGCGCGCACAGGAAGCCGACGACGCCGAACCAGATCTCGCTGGCGGCCACCGGATTCCACACACCGAGCTTGCCGGACTCGTTCACCTTCTCGACGAAGGCCGAGATGATCCACGCGACCAGCCAGGCCGCCAGGCCGGTGACCACACCGGTCATCACCACGCCACCGGCGAAGGTGACCGGGTTGACGTCGGGGCCGCGGCGCGGCGCCCGGGCCGGCCGCGGCTGCTCCGCGTATCCACCCGCGGCGCGATAGGCGTCGCCGCCGCCGTAGGGCTCGGCGGGGTACTGGTCGCGGTACGGCTCCTCGTAGGGCGCGCCCTGCTGGCTGTAGGCACGCGAATCGGGGTTGTAGCCGGACTCGTAGCGGGCGGTCCGGGGATCGGGATCGCGGTGCGGGCCCCGCGGGTCCTGGTAGGTCATCACATTCTCCTCGCCGACCGCCCCAATGTGCCCGGCAGTCGATCGGTACTGGTGCCTCGCAGTCTACTCAGCGTGCCCCCCGGGCACGCCCGTCCCGATTATGCTGAGCCGCATGGCTTACCCGCGGGAGAACCTGGCGCCCGGTGAACGTGTGGTTCTCCACCGGCACCCTCATTGGAAGTGTCTGCTCGGGCCGTTCCTGCTGTTCGGGATCATCACCGCGGGCGCGGGTGTCCTCGCCGGCGTGATCGCCGGATCGTCGATGGGTTCGACGCCGCGGACAGTGCTGCTGATCGTCGTCGGCGTGGTGTGGGCGCTCGGCCTCATCTGGTACTTCATCCGCCCGCTGCTGTCCTGGAAGACAACGCACTTCGTGCTGACCGACCGCCGGGTGATGTTCCGCAACGGAATCCTCACGCGGTCCGGGATCGACATCCCGATCCGGCGCATCAACACCGTCGAGTTCCGGCACGGCGTCGTCGACCGGATGCTGCGGACCGGCACGCTGGTCATCGAGTCGGCCTCCGACGAACCGTTGTCCTTCGACGACATCCCGCAGGTGGAGAAGGTCCACTCGCTGCTCTACCACGAGGTGCTCGACATGTACGGCGACGACGACCACCCCGACGCCGCCTACGGCGACCCGGACGGACCCGCCGACCGTCCCGAGAGCAGAGGGGCGCGGGAGCGTTGACCAACGTGCTGCTCGCCGAAGACGATGCCGCGATCGCCGAACCGCTCGCACGTGCACTGACCCGTGAGGGATACGGGTGCGAGGTCGTGAGCACCGGCGCCGACGCGCTGGAGAAGGCTCTCGACAGTCATTACGAGCTGCTCATCCTCGACCTCGGCCTGCCCGTTCTGGACGGACTCGAGGTCTGCCGGCGGGTGCGTGCCCAACGTCCCGCGCTCGCGGTCCTCATGCTCACCGCGCGCACCGACGAGGTGGACTTCGTCGTCGGGCTCGACGCCGGTGCGGACGACTATGTGGGCAAACCCTTCCGGCTCGCGGAACTCCTCGCCCGCGTGCGCGCCCTGCTGCGGCGCCGTCAGCCCGGCGACGGTGACGAGGTGCTCGAGGGCGGCGAGATCCGGCTCGACGCCCGGGCGCGTCGCGTCCTGGCCGACGGACAGGACCTCACCCTGGCGAACCGCGAGTTCGATCTCCTGCGGTTCCTCATGGAGCGCGCCGGCGAGGTCGTGACGCGCGAGGAGATCCTGACCGAGGTCTGGGGGTCGGCGGATCTGCGGTCGTCGAAGACCCTCGACATGCACATCTCGTGGCTGCGCCGGAAGATCGGCGACGACCGGCACAGCCGCCCGCGGCACATCGTGACCGTGCGCGGCGTCGGCTTCCGGTTCGATCCCTAAGCCGATGCCCATGCGACCGGCCTCGATGCGCCGCCCGGCGTCCATGCGGCGACGCCTGCTCACCACCATGATCGGCGTCCTGATCGCGGTCGGCTGTCTGCTGGGCATCCCGTTGAGCGTGGTCGCCTGGTGGTGGGTCGCCGACAACGCCCACCAGGACCTCGACAACCGGCTCAAGATCATCGCCGATCAGCTCATCCGCCAGGAGGGCGCCGACGGGCGAATCCCGCGCGACTCGGTCAACCGGGAGTCCTTCGAGTTGCTCCTGCCGCCGAACGGGCGTCTGACGATCACCTACCCGGATCTCGAGGGGACGGCTCAGCGGTTGGTCGTGGGCGCCGACATCGGGGGTCCCCGGCTGTCGGAATCCATCGGTCTGGGCTCCGCGGGAATGCTGACCCTGTCCATCCCGCGCGACGAGGTCCGCGACGACCAGATGACCGCGACCGGGATCGTCCTGCTCGTCGTGCTCTCCTCGGTGATCGGCGGATCGGTGGTGGCCGCCGTGACCGCCGGCCGGATCGTCGACCCCCTGACCGATCTCGCCGACCGGGCGGCGACGCTCGGGCGTGCCGACTTCCGCACCGAATGGAAGATGTACGGCATCGCCGAGCTCGATCGGGTGTCCCGGGCGCTCGCCGACGCCAACACCGCGCAGGCGCTGCGGATCGAGCGGGAGCGTGAGATCGCCGGCGACGCGTCGCATCAGCTGCGCAGCCGGCTGACCGCCATCCAGCTGCGCCTCGAGGAACTGACACTGCACGAGGACCCGGCGGTGGTCACCGAGGCCGAGGCCGCGCTCGATCAGGTCGAACGACTGGCCACCGAACTCGACGAACTGGTGGAGGCCTCGCGGGCCGACGAACCCGCACCGCATTTCATCGACGTCGGGGAGATGCTCACCACGCTGGTCGAGGACTTTCGCCACGCCTTCGATGCCCAGGCCCGTGAGCTGACCGTGGAGGTCGACGGGGCGCCACAGGCACTCACCTCGCAGTCCGGGCGCCTACGCGAGGCGGTCAGCGTGCTCGTCGACAACGCCTTGCAGCACGGCCGCGGGATGTGCCGGATCGACGTGAGCACGCTGCAGGCCGGTGATCTGGTCCGCATCACGGTCGCCGACGAGGGCGAGGGGGTGGCCGACGAGATCTCCGCGCACATCTTCCGGCGGGGGTTCTCGGCCGGGAAACGGCCGGGTGCCGGTCGCAGCGGCGTCGGACTGTCCCTGGCGCGGGCGCTCATCGAGGCCGACGGCGGACGACTGGAACTCACCGTGCGACGCCCACCGGTCTTCGCGATCGTCGTCCCGGCCCGGTATGCGAGCGGCTACGGCGAGGACCCGGACGAGCAGGAGGATCCGGGTCAGGACGACTCGGACACCGGCATCACGCGTGACCGAGTTCCTCATCGTTGAGTTCGGCGAGCGTCGGGTGCAGGTCGGTGGACCCGGCATCGCCGCCGCGCAGCAGCTCCTCGGGGAACGCGAACTTGCGCAACGCCCAGAACCGGAAGGCCATCTGCATCAGGTTGCCGATGATGTAGCCGAGGACGAAGTCGACGACGACGACCTCGGACACACTGAGGTTGGACCGCATGTCGAAGACGTTGTTGCCGATGAACAGCGGTGCGGCCTGCAGGATGACACCGATCCCGCTGATGATGAAGAACAGCAGCGCCTCGTGGTGCCGCTCCCGGCCCCCGCGGTTCTTGAAGGCCCACTCGCGGTTGAGGATGTAACTGAGGATCGTCGCCAGCACACCGGCGATGACTTTGGCGATCACCGGCTTGGTCTCGAGGATCGTGAGACTGAGGCTGTAGAAGATGGCGAGGTCGAAGACGAACGTCGTGCCGCCGACCATCGCGAACTTGATGAGTTCGTGGTGCCGCATGACGAGCCGTCGGACCGGCGCTGGGAGGCGAGCGATCAGCTCGTCGATCAATGGCACAAGATCCGAGTGTACGAAACAAATCGGTCGGGACAGTTCTCCGGGCGGTTGTGCGGATGACGGACCGGACATGGAACGATGGTTCGCGTGAATCCTCGCGTGCCGGATGAAGGGCCCGAAAACGGGCCGGTGACCTCGAATTCCACGGTGCCTCCCACTCCCGAAGCGGCACGGAGTGCCGGTGCAGCGTCGGGTATGCCGAAGGTCACGATGATCGGCGGCGGACAACTCGCCCGGATGACCCATCAGGCCGCGATCGCCCTCGGCCAGTGTCTGCGCGTCCTGGCCGCGTCCGAGTCCGATCCCGCCGCGCAGGTGAGCGCCGACATCGTCCTCGGTTCGCACGACGAACTCGACGATCTCCGCCGCGCCGCCGCAGGTGCCGCCGCACTGACCTTCGACCACGAGGGTGTGCCGCTGGCGCACCTGGAGGCGCTCGAAGCCGAAGGGGTGGCGGTCCTCCCGCCGTCGAAGGCGCTGCACTTCGCCCAGGACAAGCTGGCCATGCGCGTGCGGCTGGCCGAGCTGGGTCTGCCGGTACCGGCGTTCGCCGATCTTGCCGGCGACCGTGAGGCCGCCCGTGCGCGTCTCGTCGAGTTCGGCGAGGCCAACGAGTGGGAGATCGTCATCAAGGCGGTCCGCGGCGGATACGACGGCCGCGGGGTCTGGCTGGTCGACGGCGCCGACGAGGCGCTCGCGGTCTTCGACGAGTACCCGTCCGACGCACCGGCGCTGCTCGCCGAGCAGAAGGTCTCGATGCGCCGCGAACTGTCGGCGATGATCGCTCGGTCCCCGTTCGGGCAGGGCGCCGCGTGGCCGGTCGTGGAGACGATCCAGCGTCATGGCCAGTGCGCCGTCGTGCTCGCGCCCGCACCGGATCTCTCCGACGAGGTCGCCGAGCGGGCCCAGCAGATGGCGTTGCGTCTGGCTGATGAACTCGGCGTGGTCGGCGTCATGGCGATGGAACTCTTCGAGACCGTCGACGGGGAGCTCGTCGTCAACGAACTCGCGATGCGTCCGCACAACAGCGGTCACTGGACGATGGACGGCGCGGTCACCTCGCAGTTCGAGCAGCATCTGCGTGCCGTCCTCGACTACCCGCTGGGCAACACCGCGCCGAGCTCGCCGCTGACCGTGATGGCCAACATCCTGGGCGCACCGGCGGCCCCGGAGATGTCCATGGACGAGCGTCTGCACCACCTGATGGCGCGCATGCCCGAGGCGAAGGTGCATCTGTACGGCAAGGGCGAGCGGCGCGACCGCAAGATCGGCCACGTGAATGTCGTCGGCCGCCAGGGTGAATCGATGGAATCGGTGCGTGAGCGCGCCGAGCGTGCCGCGCAGTGGATGTCGCACGCGACGTGGACCGACGGATGGGATGTGCATTCATGAGTGAGACCGCAGAGTTCCGGGGTCCCCGGGTGGGCCTGATCATGGGCAGCGACTCCGATTGGCCGACGATGAAGGCCGCTGCGGAGGCGCTCGCCGAGTTCGACGTGCCGTTCCAGGTGGGCGTCGTCTCCGCACACCGCACCCCGCAGCGGATGCTCGACTATGCCGCCGGTGCCGCCGCCAATGGCATCGAGGTCATCATCGCGGGAGCCGGTGGGGCGGCGCATCTTCCGGGAATGGTCGCCTCGGCGACGCCGCTCCCGGTCATCGGTGTGCCGGTGCCGCTGCGTCACCTCGACGGCCTCGACTCGCTGCTGTCGATCGTGCAGATGCCCGCGGGTGTGCCCGTCGCGACCGTCTCGGTCGGCGGAGCGCGCAACGCCGGGCTGCTCGCCGTGCGCATCCTCGCCTCGTCCGACCCTGCCCTGCAGGAACGGATGGTGTCGTTCCAGAAGGGCCTCGAGCAGATGGTCCTCGACAAGGATGCCGCGCTGCAGCAGGAGCTGCTCGGCGACTAGCCCTGTGCGGCAGGGGATTCCGGAGTGGTGGGCGGCAAGCCGAGTTTGTCGGTGAAGAAGTCCATCACCCGGTCGAAGGCCTCCCTGGTGGGTTGTCCGGGTTCGTCGTAGAGATCCTCGGTCAGCACCGAATGCGGCCGGGGGAACATCGAATCCGGGTTCGCCGTGTCGTCGGGGAGTTCGATCCCGATGAACGAGTCGCCGAGAAGTTCTTGGAGATGGGTGAAGCGCGACCGCGGCGAGAGTTGGTCGCCGGCGAAGCGCAGACCCATCACCTCGAGACCGCGTGCGCACCGCGCCTGGACCTTGGCGAGGTCTGCGGCGTCGACGTCGATTGCGCGGGCGCGCCCGGGGAGCACCGCGAACGGCAACGACGGCTGGGAGAGCACCGGCGCCACCATCCGTTCGTCGGTGGCCATCGCCAGCGCGAACCCGCCGGTGAAACACATCCCGACTGCGCCGACGCCGGGACCGCCGCAGCGATCGTGCTCGAGGGCGGCGAGTTCGCGCAGCCACGCTGCGACCGGTGAGGTCTTTCCCGTTGCGAGAATGGTGAATTCGCGGGTGATGCAGGTCTTGGTGATGGTGCCCAGCATGTTGCGCACCGCTCCCACGCGGCCGAGATTGTCCGGCCGCGGGTCCTGGCCGTCGACCCCGAACAGCGACGGCATGACGGCCGTCGCGCCGAGATCGGCGATGCGCCGGGCCACATTGGCCACCTTCGGGCTGATGCCCGGCATCTCGGCGATCACGATGACCGCCGGACCCGTGCCCTTGCGGTACACACGGCGGGTGTCGCCGCGCAGGGTCACGTCCTCCGCGGCGAAGTCGTCGAGCGGATCGTCGGCCATCGCGGCTCAGTCCTTGTGGAGGGTGCCGAGGAGCGCCGACTCGAAGGGCATCGCGAAGATCTTCGCGCCGCCGGCGAGGTCGGGGGAGTCCGACGGCACGACGCGGGGTCCGGTCACCCGATAGCGCTTGTCCTTGCGGACGATGGTGAACGAACCCGCCGCCTGCACGTTGCGCACCCAGTCGGTGTGCCTGCCGTAGGTGAGGACGATCGTGAGCTTGTCACGGTCCACCCAGGCCAGCACCGGGTTCGAATAGGTCTTCCCGGACTTGCGGCCGACGTGCTCGACCATGGCGAACGGGGGCAGATGAGGCGCCCACATCCGCTGGATCGGATTGGTGACGATCTTGTTGAACCGGGCCAGTGCGTCAGGTAGTCGCATGTGCCCACTGTGCCTCAAAACCCGCGATCCCGCGGGGCCTTGGTGTCTGCTCCCGCGGGGTCGCGCGGCATTTGCGGCAATCGAGAACTCACTCGGCGAAGACGACGCCGGCCTTCTCGACCTCGGCGATCGCAGTCACCCGTTCCGCGTCCGCGTTGGCGACGTGCACGAGACTTCCGCCGGCGATCATCGGCGCGAGCAGGTGCGCGAGAACGTCGGATGCGCCGTGCCAGGGGCGCGTCGACACCACCCGGGTGCCGGCGCCGATGCCGTCCCGCTCGGCGACCGTGCGGGCCTCGGTGATCACCTCGGCCGTCGGGGCGCCGTCGAGCGCCTCGACCGCGGGGGACCGGGAGACGAACTGGTCACCGTGCACCCGTACGACGCTGCCGTAGTCGCCGACCCCGGGCGGAAGGTCACGCAGGGGCAGGGCGAACGGATCGAGCGACGCCACCACGACCTCGTCGGCGTCGGGATGGCCGTCGAGCCGGTCACGAGAGGTGAAGACCACCAGCGCTTCCGACGCGGCCTCCGTGGCGTCCGGTCCCGGGAAATGGACATCGGCGCCGGACCACAGTGCGCCGAGCACGATTCCGGCTGTCTGCCAGTGCTCGGGCAGATCCACGACCACCACATCCCCGGCACCCACGCCGATCTCGTCGGTCAGATAGTTGGCGGTCTTCGCCGCCCAGTTGCCGAGGGTGGCCGCCGACAGCTCGGTACGCTCGCCCGTCGCCTCGTCGTAGTAGGTCAGCAGCGGACGCGAATGATCGGCCACCGCACCGAAGATCGCGTCGGCGACGGTGTTCGGAGTGGTCAGTTCACGCACATCGGCCCCTTGGTCCCGGCGGTGATCGGCGGCCGCTTGTTGCCGACGCGCTCACTGGCCGGGGTGTTGTCGGTCTGGTCGCCGGTGTCGCCGAGCCCGCCCGGTCCGGCGTAGGTGTTGGTGAGGATCACCTTGAGCTGGTCATCGGCGAGATTCGGGTCCTCGACGACCTTCACGCCGCCGAGGTCCTTCGCGAGCAGTCGGGCGGCGTCGCCGTTCTCCTTGGCGTAGACCACCGAGTCCTTGGTGTCGGCCTTGCCACTCGAGGTGTCCCCGGACTGATAACCCTTGTTGGTCAGGATGTTCGCGACATTCGACCCGAGCCCATCGATCGTGCCGGCGTTGACGACGTCGACCTTGAAGTCGCCGCGCTGGGTGTCGCCCGCCGCCTGCTGCGGAGTGAGGAGATTGCTGGTGTAGGTCTTCACCGCCTGCGGATCGACCTCGACGACGGACTGCAGCCCGTCCTCGCTCCAGCCCTGCTCGGTCACGATCGGGATGGTCGCGAACTTCACGCGGCCACCGCTGAGATCCTTGAGCTGCTCGGCGAAGTTGATGATGTTCCAGCCGTCGTCGATCACGATGGAGCGCGCCACCGCGTTCTGCATCTCCGAGAGCTTGCCCGGATCGGTGAGAGTGCCTGCGGAGAGCACCTTCTGGGTCAGCGACGCCATGAAGGCCTGCTGGCGCGTGATGCGGTCGAGGTCGCCACGGGGGAGTCCGTGACGTTGACGCACGAAGCTCAGGGCGCGGGGACCGTCGAGCGTCTGGACGCCCTTGCGGAACCGGGCGCCGCTGAACGGGTCCCGGACCGGCGCGTTGAGGCAGACGTCGATGCCGCCGACCGCGTTGGTCAGCAGGACGAAGCCGAGGAGACCGACCTCCGCGTAGTGGTCGACCTGGACGCCGGTGAGGTTGGCGACGGTGTCCACCAACGCCTTCCGGCCCGCGAGCGTGCCTTCCTTCTCCGCTTCCTCGGGCGACTGCCCGGCCTCGACGGCGCGGGCGCGCACGCCTTCGCGGGTGGTGCCGTAGGCGGCGTTGATCTTGCTCATGCCGATTCCCGGCACGTCGACGTAGGAGTCACGCGGGATCGAGATCGCGGTGGCCGACGAACCGTCCTCGGGGATACGCACCAGCAGGATGGTGTCGGTGTTGGTGGCGACCTCCTCGCCCGAACGGAGGAGCTTGATCTCCTCCGGCGAGAGCGGGTTGCCCTTCGCGTCGGTGCGGGAGTCGGTGCCCACCAACAGGATGTCGACGGCGCCGTCCTTCGCGCCGCCCAGGCCGAGGCCACCGAGCTGCGTGATGCGGGTCTCGAGATCGGACATGGTGTTCCAGGCGTAACCGGTACACAGCAGCACGGCGACCGATGCGATCGCGATCAGCGCACGACCCCACCCGGCTCCCGACGCCCAATGGGCGCGCGGGCGCGACGAGGTGCCGGGCGGCGCGGTCGGCGGCGTCGCGGATGCGGTGGATTCTGCACTCACCGCGAGTTTCTCGGTCACCGCGGCGGCGCCGGCGGTGGCTGCCGATCCGCGCTTCCTACGTCGAGGAGCGCCGGAGGCGGTCTTCGAGGGTGCCCCAGTCTTCGGTGCCCCCGTCTTCGGTGCGCCCTTGCTGGGGACGGCGTTCTGGACCGAACCCTGTTCGGCAGTCGCTCTGGGAGCAGCCGACTTCGGGGCGCCGGACTTCGCGGCGGCCGCCTTCCGAGGTCCTGCCACCTTCGCCGGACCGGCCTTCTTCGCGGCGTTTTTCTTCGCCGGAGCCGGAGCCGGAGCCTGCTCGGCGTCGGGTCGGGGCCGGCGCTTGCGGGCGGGGTCCTGCGGCGCGGGCCGCTGACGTTCGGCGGGCTTCGACCGCGTGTGGATCTCGCCGGAGGATCGTCGACCGAGAGGCTCGTCGGCACGACGCGGCCGGCGGGGCGTTGCCGGATCCTGCGGGGGCACGCGCCGCCGGGGATCACGCTCGGCGGCGGGGCGTCGTCGGGGCATCCCCTCGTCCCGGGCGGGGATCCGTTCCGGGGGCGGCTGGCGTCGTGCACGCTGCGCGGAGTCTGCTCGGTTGGGTTGCTCGGGAGCACGCCGAACCACGCGGCGTCGCGGACCGGCCGCCTCGGCGTCCACAGGACGCGGGCGGGCACCCTGATTAGGCCGTCCCGGTTCACCAGCGCGTTCGCCGCGCACGGGCCGTCGGCCGTTCTCGGCATCCGGAGTGCGCCGGTTACCCGGCTCCGGCGGTACCGCACGCCGGGGGCGCGGCCGCCCACGTGCGCCGTCGGATGGTGAATCCACTGGTCAGCGGTCCCTTTCGAGGTCATCATGCTGCTCGACGGTGGCGCCCGGTAGGTCCGCGCCCTGGGATTGTCGGTGCAGAAGTGAAAGTTGGTGTTGTCCTGTCGCCAGGCTACTGAAGTGATTCGGGAATTCGAGAACGCAACGCCGAGGAGTGGAGTAGCGGTCGTCACGTGGATGACGGCGGAGTCGTGGACCACCGTGGTCTGCGGCACGATGGAGCGCATGCGTGTCACGCCCAGCACCCCCACCGTGTACATCGTCGGCGCCGGCGGTCAGCTCGGCAGCGCACTCCAGGGGAGGTCGGCGCAGGCACCCGATTCCGTGGTGTGGCGCCCCCTGACCTCGGCCGACATCGACATCGCCGACGAGACGTCGGTGGCGGCCGCGCTCGGCGACCTCGGCCCCGACGACGTCGTCGTCAACTGTGCCGCCTACACCGACGTCGACGGTGCCGAGTCGGACCTCGCCGGTGCACGCCGCGTCAACGTCAGCGGTCCCGCCGTGCTCGCCGCCAACACCGCCGCCGCGGGGGCGTGGCTGATCCACGTCTCCACCGACTACGTGTTCCCGGGTGCCGCACCCGACACCGACCGCCCCGACGGCTACGAACCCGACGACGTGAGCGGCGAACCGGCCACCGTCTACGGGGCCACCAAACTGGCGGGCGAACGCGCCGTCCTCGAGGCGGACCCACGCGCGACCGTCGTGCGCACCGCCTGGGTGTACACCGGCGGTCCCGAGAGCCGCGACTTCGTCGGGACGATGCGGCGCCTCGAGCAGTCCCGCGACACCGTGTCGGTCGTCGACGACCAGCTCGGGTCGCCCACGTACTGCCTCGACCTCGCCGACGGGCTGTGGGAACTCGTCGCCGCCGGGCCCCGCCCCGAGGTCACCGGCGCCGTCCTGCACGCCACCAACGCGGGCCGTGCGACCTGGTTCGACGTGGCCGCGGCCGTCTTCGAGGAGGTCGGCGCCGAACGGTCACGCGTGCTGCCCACGACCACGGCGGAGTTTCCGCGCCCGGCACCGCGCCCGGCCTACTCGGTGCTCTCCGGGCGTTCCTGGGCCGCGGCAGGGTTGACCCCGCTGCGGGACTGGCGTGCCGCGCTGCACGCGTCGATCGTCACGTCAGAGGGTTCGTTACCCTGAGCCGGTGCCCGCTCAGCTAGCCGTCGTCACGGTGACCTACTCCTCCGGTGATCACCTCGCGACATTCCTCCGCAGTCTCGACGCCGTGACCGAGGTGATGCCGCAGGTCATCATCGCCGACAACGGCTCCGACGACGGCGCACCAGAGAAGGCCGAGCAGGACTACGAGTCCGTCACGCTGGTCCGCACCGGCGGCAACCTCGGCTACGGGCGTGCGATGAACCGCGGCGTCGCCGAACTCGATCCCGACATCGAGTTCGTGCTGATCGCCAACCCCGACGTCGAGTGGAAGCCCGGCTCGATCGACGAGCTGCTCGCCGCCGCGCAACGCTGGCCGCGTGCGGGGTCGCTCGGACCGCTGATCCGCGAACCCGACGGCACGGTCTACCCGTCGGCGCGTCGTGTCCCGGACCTCGTCTCCGGCACCGGCCACGCCATCCTCGGCACGGTGTGGAAGTCCAACCCGTGGACCGCGGCCTACCGCGCCGACGACGAGGCCCCCTCGGAACGGGCCGTCGGGTGGCTCTCCGGCTCGTGCCTGCTGATGCGTCGCGAGGCCTTCGACGCCGTCGGCGGCTTCGACCCGCGCTACTTCATGTACATGGAGGACGTCGACCTCGGCGACCGACTCGGCAAGGCCGGCTGGCAGAACGTCTACGTGCCCTCCGCCGAGATCGTGCACACCAAGGGACACAGCGCGGGCCGGCACCCGGAGAAGATGCTGCCCGCGCACCACGAGAGCGCCTACCGGTTCCAGGCCGACCGCAACCCCGGCGTCCTACGCGCCCCGCTGCGGCTGGCGCTGCGGGCCGGACTGGCCGTGCGCTCCCGTCTCGCGGTACGGGCCGCCCGCCGCGCGCTGTCGGCCCAGGACACCCCGACGAGCGAAACCAACGGATAGGTGCTGAAGTGAGTACCGATCATCACGAAGAAGGGACCGATCAAGTGGATCAATACACCGTGCGCGACTCGGTGGGGAGTGAAGCCGTCGGGGGATCGGGTCCGGTCGCCGAGGACGTCCAGGCGGTCGTCCTCGTCGGCGGCAAGGGCACCCGGCTCCGCCCGCTCACCCTCTCGGCGCCCAAGCCGATGCTGCCCACTGCGGGCCTGCCCTTCCTCACCCACCTGCTGTCGCGCATCCAGGCGGCCGGTATCCGCGACGTGGTCCTCAGCACCTCGTTCAAGGCCGAGACGTTCAGCGAGTACTACGGTGACGGCTCCAAGCTCGGACTGAGCATGCGCTACGTCACCGAGGAGGAGCCGCTCGGCACCGGCGGCGGTATCCGCAACGTCCTCGACGAGCTGACCGCCAAGACCATCGTCGTCTTCAACGGCGACGTGCTCGGCGGCACCGATGTCCGTGACGTCATCGACACCCACCGCAAGGCCGACGCCGACGTCACCATCCACCTGGTCCGGGTCAGCGATCCGCGCGCATTCGGGTGCGTGCCGACCGACGCCGACGGTCGGGTCACCGCCTTCCTGGAGAAGACCCAGGACCCGCCGACCGACCAGATCAACGCCGGCACCTACGTCTTCGAGCGCGAGATCATCGAATCGATCCCGTACGGCGTGCCCGTCTCGGTGGAGCGCGAGGTGTTCCCGCGTCTGCTCACCGAGGGCAAGCACGTCCACGCGCACGTCGACCACGCCTACTGGCGCGACATGGGCACCCCGGAGGACTTCGTCCGCGGTTCGGCCGACCTGGTTCGCGGCATCGCGCCGTCGCCGGCACTCGGTGACCGGCGCGGTGAGTCGCTGGTCCACGAGGGTGCGGGCGTCGGCCCGGGTGCGCTGCTCATCGGTGGCACCGTCGTCGGCCGCGGAGCCGAGGTCGGCCCCCGCGCCCGCCTCGACGGTGCGGTGGTCTTCGACGGTGCGGTCATCGAGGCCGGCGCGGTCGTCGAGCGCTCGATCATCGGGTTCGGCGCGCGTATCGGTCCGCGGGCACTGATCCGCGACACCGTCGTCGGCGACGGCGCGGACATCGGCGCGCGCTGCGAACTCCTGCGCGGCGCCCGGGTCTGGCCGGGAATCGAGATCCCCGACAACGGAATCCGTTTCTCGACGGACGTGTAGAGGCGCCTCGCGAGCTCGGCGAGCGTGTAGAATCCGCAAACCCACCCTTTTTCGGCAAACCCAGCACCCCTCGAGGGGGTGGATATGCCGAAAAAGGGTGGGTTTGTGTTCGGGTCAGCGCGTCTTGACGGCGGCCAGCACACCGGGTCCGAGCGGGATGACGACCGGCAGCAGGCGCTCGTCGTCGGCGATCAGCAGGGCGGCCTCGCGAGCAGCGGCCGTCGGCGGGTCGGTGCGGGACGGGTCGCCCACGGTGCCGTCGGCGGTCGCGTTGTGCACCACCACGACGCCGCCGTCGCGCAGCATGCGCACCGCCTCGGTCACGAACCGCGGCAGGTCCAGCAACGGACCGTCGATGAAGACCAGGTCGTACGACGAGTCGGACAGGCGCGGCAGCACATCGGAGGGCGTGCCGTTGATCAGACGCGTACGGCCGGGGGAGATGTCGGCCCCGGCGAACGACGCCCGTGCGGCGCGATGGTGTTCGGGCTCGGGGTCGATGGTGGTCAGGACACCGTCGGCGGCCATGCCGTTGAGCAGCCACAGGCCGCTGACGCCGGTGCCGGTCCCGATCTCGGCGACCGCCTTGGCATCTGCGGTACGGGCCAGGAGCGCGAGCAGCGCACCGACCGCGGGGCTCACGGGCGTGGCGCCCAGCTCCTCGGCGCGAGCACGGGCGGCGATGACGGCATCGTCCTCGACGATCGCCGACTCGGCGTAGGCGATCAGATCGGGGCCGGCGGACGGGGTTGACTCGGTCACGCGTCGAGGTTAACCGCCGGTCGCTACAACCCGGACATGGCACGCCGACCTGCGCGAATCCGGGCCGCTCCACATCCTCAGGGAACACTCAGCCGACTCATACGGCGACCACACTCCGGTAGGAGAGGGTAAAGGCGTCCGGTTGACGGTATTTCCGTTCCTGGTTGGTGTGAACGCCCGCCGAACGGGGAATACCCGATCGGTGCGACGTTGTTCCACACGGTGAGTGCTCAGGGTCACCGGGCTGTGTTCACGAGAGAGGAACCGACCACCCACCATGACCGATTCCCGCGATTCCATCGACGACGCGTCCGCCGTTCCGGCGGGCACGGCAGGCTTCGACGCCACCGGCGACGAGATGCTGATGCCGTCATGGGACGAACTGGTGCGCGAGCACGCCGACCGCGTCTACCGCCTGGCCTACCGGCTGTCGGGAAATCAGCACGACGCCGAGGATCTCACCCAGGAGACCTTCATCCGGGTGTTCCGGTCGCTGTCGAACTACCGGCCCGGCACCTTCGAGGGTTGGCTGCACCGCATCACCACCAACCTGTTCCTCGACATGGTCCGCCGCCGCAGCAAGATCCGCATGGAGGCGCTGCCGGAGGAGTACGACCGGGTGCCGGCCGACACTCCCGACCCGCAGCAGATCTTCGACGCCACCAATCTCGATCCCGATCTGCAGCGCGCACTCGACTCGCTGGCGCCCGACTTCCGCGCCGCCGTCGTCCTGTGTGACATCGAGGGTCTGTCCTACGAGGAGATCGCCGCCACGCTGGGCGTCAAGCTCGGCACCGTCCGCAGCCGCATTCATCGCGGCCGGCAGAGCATCCGGGACGCGCTGGCGGCTCAGGGCCACACCAGCAGCCGTTCCGTCGCCATCGGCGCCCACAGCTGACGTGCCGTTCCGGCATCGGTCGATCGTCGGACACCTCACCTCCGCTGTCTGGTCGGCGAGGTCCGGGAACCACGAGACGACGAGCGTCGTTGTCTGACTCGGATAAGCTGAGACGTTGCGTGCACGCCACGCGCGGCGGCACAGTCCGCCGGCGGTGAGTACCGTGGCGAACAGACTCGGCAGGCTGAGATCGGATTGCGGCGGACACGTCGTGGAGAGGGGTGACCGACGATGATGGACGGCGATCGCGGGCGTCCGACCCGGGGCGGCGGTGTCGAGCCCCCGACCCCAAATCTTCGTCGCCGGCGGTCCTCCTGGAGTGCGGACTCCTGGACACCGGCCCCGTCGTCCTTCCTGCCCAACCGCGGCTATCGTGCGCCCGGCACCGCCGGCGGGCGCCGCTTCGCACCCACCGAACATCTCGCCCCCGAGGCGGTCGCCGCCTTCGTCGACGGTGAGCTCGGTATGTCGGCACACGCCCGCGCCTCCCACCACCTCGCGCTCTGCCCCGAATGTGTGGCAGCCGTCGACGCCCAGTCCCTGGCCCGCACCCGACTCCGCGAGTCCGGCCAGGTGTCGGTGCCCGCCTCGCTGCTCGGTGCGCTCTCCCAGATCCCGACCCGCGAGATCGATCTCGGCTCGGACGCCCCGACCGACGGCATCCCCGGCGCCCGCGACGCGATGCGCCCGCCCGCGAACCCGCTCACGCGTGAGACCGGCCGTGGCCGCAACTTCCGCCGTCGGGGTCGGTGAACGTGGCCGACGGAACCGGATCGCAGGACGAGGACACCTCGATTCCCGGTGGTGACGCGCAGTTCGCCCGCCGCGAAGATCCCCCGAACACCCAACGCCTGACGCCCGGACGGCCACGGCACTCCCCGGTGTCGCCGTCGACCGCGCAGGTCTTCGGCCGGCCCTCCGGGGTTCGCGGGTCCTTCGCGACCACGCCGAACAGTCAGTCCGCGCCGCAACCCCACGTCGCAGATCCGGATCCGGTGCTCGCCGAGGCCTTCGGCCGCCCGCCGGGTTCCGACGAGACCCTCCAGCGCGACCCGCTCGCCTCCTACGGCCAGACCGAGGAGGAGCCGCGAGGCAACGACCCCTGGCGTGACCCGGAGAGCCCGGCGCGGCTCGTCGACCCGGCACTGCGGACCTCGTCGGCGGCGCCGGCCACCGACCCCGGGCCCAAGCTCGGTGTTCGAGATGTGTTGCTGGGCAACCGGATCAGCTGGAGCGCGCTCGCAACGCTCGCGATCATCGCCCTGCTCATCGCTCTCGTCGGCGGCCTGATGGGGCGCTGGACCGCCGAGGTCGCGGCCCCGCTGACCACCGATTCGGTGGAGCTGTCCACCGACGACTCCGGTGACGGATCGGCACCGCGCTCGTCGATCGCCGAGGTCGCGCGGGCCGTCGAGAAGTCCGTCGTCGCCATCGACGTCCGCGCGTCCGGGGCCTACTCGACCGGTTCGGGCTTCGTCATCGACAAGTCGGGCTACATCCTCACCAACAACCACGTGATCGCGATGGCCGCGAACGACAAGGCCGCGAAGCTCGAGGTCATCTTCTTCGACCGTCAGCGGGTTGCCGCCCGCATCGTCGGTCGTGACCCCAAGACCGACCTCGCGGTGCTCAAGGTCGAGAACGTGAAAAATCCCACCGTCTCGGTCCTCGGTAGTTCCGCCGATCTGCAGATCGGCGAGGAGGTCGTCGCCTTCGGATCGCCACTCGGCCTCAACCGGACCGTGACGAGCGGCATCGTCAGCGCCACCAACCGTGCGGTGGCCCTCACACCCGACGCCGAGTCCGACACCGATGCGGTCATCGACGCGATCCAGACCGACGCCTCCATCAACCCCGGCAACTCCGGCGGCCCGCTGGTCAACGCCGACGCCAAGGTCGTCGGCATCAACACCGCAGGTCGGCTCGGTGCCGGCGGCGGTTCCATCGGCCTCGGCTTCGCCATCCCGATCGACGAGGCCAAGCCCATCGCCGAGGCCCTCATCCGCGACGGCAAGGTCAACCACGCCCAGATCGGAATCAACGCCAGCTCGGTCCGCAACGAGCGGGTCCTGGGCGCGCAGGTGCGCAACGTGGTGTCCGGCGGACCGGCCGAACGTGCGGGTGTCCGCGAGAACGACGTCGTCACCTCGTTCAACGGACGGCCCATCGAAAGCGCCGACGAGTTGAATGTCGCGGTCCGGACCGCGAAGATCGGTGAGGAGATCCCGTTCCAGTACTGGCGGGACGGGCGCACGTTCAACGGCAAGATCACGCCGCAGAGCGACTGACACCGGGACGAGGTAGATGTTCAGCAGTATCGGATGGGGCGAGATCGCGATCCTGATCGTGGCGGCCCTCGTCATCCTCGGGCCCGAACGACTCCCCGGCGCGGTGTCGTGGTCGATGCAGTCGCTGCGCAAGGTGCGCGATTACGCGACCGGCGCGACCAACCAGCTCAAGGACGAATTGGGTCCGGAGTTCGAGGACCTGCGCAAACCGCTCGCCGACCTCAACGAGCTACGCGGCATGACACCGCGCTCGATCGTCACCAAGCATCTGCTGGACGGTGACGACTCGCTGTTCCGTCTCGGAGAAGACGCCACGACCGTCGATCGCAGCACCACGCCGGCGCCGCCGATCAAACCGGCGTCAGCGCCGATGTCGCTCGACAAGAACACCGGCACACCGTCGGCCGAGCCGTCCTCGGGTGGTGCTCCGGTCGAACGCCGGCCCGGTCGTCGTCCCGCCGTCACCGACTGGGACGCGACCTGACCTGACTCCTCTCAGGAGTGGCGGATGGTGTCGAGCCCGAGGCTCATGCCGGCCAGTCCGCGCTTGCGCACGGCGAGCTTCGCGGCGATCGCCCGCAGGGCGGATCCGGCGGGGGAGTCGGGGGCCGACAGGACCACCGGGACACCCGCGTCGCCGCCCTCACGCAGGGCGGTCTCCAGCGGCACCTGACCCAGGAGTTCGACGGGAGCGCCGACCGCGCGGGTGAGTCGCTCCGCGACCTTCTCGCCGCCACCCGAACCGAACGGTTCCATGCGGGTGCCGTCGGGCAGTTCGAGCCAGGACATGTTCTCCACGACGCCCAGGATCTTCTGGCGGGTCTGCAGGGCGATCGCGCCGGCGCGCTCGGCGACCTCGGCGGCGGCCTGCTGCGGGGTGGTGACCACGAGGATCTCCGCACCCGGGATCAGCTGTGCGATCGAGATCGCGACGTCGCCGGTACCCGGCGGCAGGTCGAGCAGGAGGACGTCGAGGTCGCCCCAGTAGACGTCGGCGAGGAACTGCTGCAGCGCGCGGTGCAGCATCGGCCCGCGCCAGGTGACCGGGGTGTTCCCGTCGGTGAACTGGCCGATGGAGATGAACCGCACGCCGTGGTTCATCGGCGGCATGATCATCCGCTCCACCTGGGTGGGCTTGGCGTCGCTGCCGAGCATCCGCGGCACGGAGTGGCCGTAGATGTCGGCGTCGAGAACGCCGACGGTGAGTCCGCGCTCGGCCAGTGCGGTCGCGAGATTGACCGTGACACTGGACTTTCCGACGCCGCCCTTGCCGGAGGCGACGGCGTAGACGCGGGTCAGGGACCCGGGCTGGGCGAAGGGGATGACCGGTTCGGCCTTGTCCCCGCGCAGCTTCTTGCGCAATTCGGTGCGCTGTTCGTCGTCCATCACGTCGAGTTCGACGCGAACCGCGCCGACACCGGCGACATCGGCGACGGATTTCTCCACGCGCTGGGTGATCTCGGTCCGCAGAGGGCACCCCGACGTCGTCAGGTAGATCCCGACGTCGACGCTCGCGTCGTCGTTGATCGTGACCGACTTGACCATCCCGATGTCGGTGATGGGCTTGCCGATCTCCGGATCCTTCACCTTGCCCAGAGCGGCGCGAACTGCCGATTCCGTGGGCGCAACTCCTGTAGTCATCTGCTCCAGCGTACCGGCGTCACCGGGTGACCCCGGTGGTGGTCCCGGGGTCGGTTGCACGAGGCCGGATCAGCGGACGGGCACCGGAGTCGTCGCGGGTCCGGGCACCCCGACCCTGGGGTTCGGCTGCGGCGCCTTCTTGGTGATCGGTGCCTGCTTCTTGGTCGGCGGCGGGGCCTGTCCCGGCAGGGTGATCGTCGGCAGACAGACGATGAAGCAATTCTGCGGCGGCGGTGCCGGCGTGCGCACCGACGGCGACGAGGAGGACGGACCCGACGGCGGCGTCGACGAGGACGACGACGAACTCGACTTGCTCTTGCTGCTCTTGGAGCTCGACGCCTTGCGCTTGGCCTCCGGGATCGGGTTGGTGGGCATCACGCCGGTGGCGTAGGCGGTCGCCCAGCCGATCACGTTGGACACGTACTCCATCGAGCGGTTGTATCGCAGCACGGCAGCGACGCGGGTGCCCTCGGCCATGATGTCGCTGACGCCGGCGCACAGGTAGCGACCCGCCGAGTAGGTGGCGTCGAAGACGTTGTTGGGATCGGCCTTGCCGTCGCCGTTGGCGTCGGAGCCCCACGCCGCCCAGGTGCTGGGGATGAACTGCATCGGACCCATGGCGCGGTCGTGCCTGGGGTCACCGTCGATACGGCCGCCGTCGGTGTCCTTGATGACGGCGTTACCGGCCAGCGATCCGTCGAGCACGGGACCGGCGATCGGGTTGATCGTGGTGCCGTACTGGTCGACCGAGCCGTTGCTCGCGTGGTTGGACTCGATGCGGCCGATGCCGGCGAGCAGGAACCAGGGCAGCTTGCACTGCGGGCTCTCGGCGCCGACCCGGTTGGCGGCGAGCTTGTAGGCCTGCAGGACCACGCCGGGGATGCCGAGCGGACCCGAGGGGAGATCGTTCGCGATCCGGAACTGTGCAGCGGGCAGCGCGGCGGCCGCGGGCTTCTCCGGCGGCGGTGCGAAACCGAGCAGGGCGACCGGCGAACCCGGCACGACGTCGGCCACGACGACCGGGGCCTCGGGTTCGGGGTTGGTCGCGGCGAGCACGCCATGGGCGCTCGACGAGGCGGTGCCCAGGACCATGGTGCCGACGAGGGCGCCACCGACGACGATGGTCGCGGCCCGGCGGGGGAAGTGCAGGGGACGCTGCGGCCCGCGACGGCGCCGCACCAAATCGAGCGGGCTCACCGACGGCCACCGTTGTGTGCTGTGCGCCCGTACGCCGGGCGGCCCGCCGCTGTGTGCACTCGGCGGTTCACCGCCGATCCCCGCGGATGGCTCGCCATCCGATTCTTCGTTCCCGACTGCACGATCACATGTACTCCGTTGTCAAAACACCACACGTCTGCCCCCGAGGACGCAGTGATTGCCCGCTCCTGGCCGCACGGCCTGGAGCCGAGAGCGAATGCGCCCGACCGGTTCTGGTGCCATGTGACCGACACCCCGCCCCGGCCGAACTGTGACCCACCATACATATCGGGTCTGATGACCCAATGGCGAACTCCACATTTGCTCGTCGTCACTCACTTCGTCGCTGCGATGCGAAAAGTTACGGCGGCAAACTCATGGGAGAGAAGTTACTGGAGTGACATAACGGAGTGATGTCGAGCGGTCATCGGACGAGGCCCGGGGACGGTTCGCTAGTGGGATCGGTCGTCGCCGTCCGCTTCGTCGGAGCTCTCCGCCTCGCGAGCCGCGAGCCGTTCAGTCAGTCCGTCGAGCAGGTCGTCGAGTTCCTTGCGCAGGTAGTCGCGCGTGACGGTGTCGCCGACGGCCAGGCGGACGGCGGCCAGTTCGCGGGCGAGGAACTCGGTGTCGGCCTTGGTCTGCGCCGACCGCATCCGGTCCTCCTCGAGCGCGACCCGGTCCCGGTTCTCCTGGCGGTTCTGCGCGAGCAGGATCAGCGGGGCGGCGTAGGCCGCCTGCGTGGAGAACGCCAGATTCAGCAGGATGAACGGATACGGGTCCCAGCGGATCGTCACCGCGACCAGGTTCAGCGCGATCCACACGATCACGACCACGGTCTGGATGGCCAGGTACCGGCCGGTCCCGAGGAACCGCGCGACCCGTTCGCTGTACATCCCGACCACGTCGGAGTCGAGATTGAACGAGATGGTGCGCCGCGTGCTCGGGGTGTCGAGTTTGCGTCCGCCCTGTTCGCTCATCGGATCCTCACCTGGGCGCCGGCGCCGGACGGCCTGTCGATGTCCTCGGGTTCGGTCTCACGCCAGTCGCGCGGCAGGATCTCGTCGAGGAGGTCGTCGACGCTGACGGCGCCGAGTAGGTGGCCTGCCTCGTCGACCACCGGGCCGCAGACGAGGTTGTAGGTGGCGAAGTAGCGGGTCATCGTCTCCAGGGAGTCCTCGGGGTGCAGCTGGGCGAGGTCGGTGTCCAGGATGCCGCCGACGAGGTGGGCGGGCGGCTCCCGCAGCAGCGCCTGCAGATGGACGCAGCCGAGGTACTTGCCGGTCGGCGTCGACGTCGGAGGGCGCACGACGAAGACGATGCTCGCCGCGGCAGGGGTGAGGTCGGGGTTGCGGACGCGGGCGAGCGCCTCGGCGATCGTCGTCGACGGGGTGACGATGATCGGCTCGGAGGTCATCACACCACCGGCGGTGTCGGGGGAGTGCAACAGGAGTCGGCGGACCGGTTCGGATTCCTCCGGGTCCATCTCCTCGAGCAGGGCCTCGGCCTCGGTGTCGGGCAGCTCGCCGAGGAGGTCCGCGGCGTCGTCGGGGTCCATCTCCTCGAGGATCGTGACCGCCCGGTCGCGGCCGAGCGCGGTGAGCATCGCCTTCTGGTCGTCGGGCGGCAACTCCTGGAGGACATCGGCGAGCCGTTCGTCGTCGAGTGCGGCGGCGATCTCGCCACGTCGCTTCGGCGGCAGCTCGCGCAGGGCGTTGGCCACGTCGGCCGGACGCATCCCCTCGAACTGCATCAGCGCCTGGGCGACGCCCTGTCCCGGCAGATCGAGGGAGGACTGCGTGATCCCCTGGACGCTGGACCATTCCACGACGTGGGTCTCGTGACGCCGGCGCAGCCCACGGCGGCCCGCACGGACGGCCACCCGCGACACGACCCAGTCCCGGGTGCGGGTGCGCTCGATACCGAGATCGACCACGGTCACGTCGGCGTCGGCGAGCTCGGGGAGATCGGGATCGGTGACACGGACCCGCGTGTCGAGGATCTGGCCGATCGCCAGGGCCTCGCCGGGACGCAGGTGCAGCTTCCGGAGGCTCACCGTTCCGGTGTTGAGGGTGACCGCGCGCGGCTCGATGCCGGTCACGCGCAGCATCGGGACGAAAATCCTTCGGCGGGTGGTCAATTCGACGGCGAGGCCGAGTGCGCGCGGTTGTTGACCCGACAATCGGATCGAGATCACCACGTCCCGGACCCGCCCGATGGATTCACCATCGGGACCAAGGACGGCCAACCCGACTAATCTGGCCACGAACACCTTGCTCACCGACGACATGGGAGTAAGGGTAGTGCCAACGGTTCGGCGAACGTCGTCGGCGAGTATGGATCAGCCGCGATGTCCGTCGACTCACTTCCACAAGGGAGGTCCCGAAAATGACGAATCCCATGCGCCCGAGCCGGGAGACGCCGGGCCTGCCGACCCCGCCCAAGGGCTGGCCGATCGGCTCCTACAGCACCTACGCCGAGGCCCAGCGTGCGGTGGACTACCTGTCCGACGAGAACTTCACGGTCCAGGACGTCACGATCGTCGGCGTCGACCTCATGCAGGTCGAGCGTGTCATCGGGCGCCTCACGTGGGGCAAGGTGATCGGCGGCGGTCTGGTGTCCGGCGCCTGGCTCGGGTTCTTCTTCGGATGCCTCGTCGCCCTCGTCTTCACCGGCTCGCCGCTCGGGCCGATCATCGCCGGCATCGTGGGCGGCATGGTCTTCGGTGTGATCTCGGCGACGATTCCGTACGCGGCGACCCGCGGACAGCGCGATTTCGCATCGACGATGCAACTGGTCGCCGGACGCTACGACGTCCTCTGCGACCCGAAAAGCGCAGAGAAAGCGCGCGACATGCTCGCCCGCCTGACGATGTGAGACTCCTGTCCTAGAGGGACACGGGGCGATCACAATCAGAAGGGGAGTGGCACGCCCATCCCGGATGTGTTGCATGTCACGAATCGCGCCGTATAGCGTTGCACCTCGGACGCTCACGGCGGAGCACCTCGGGTGTTCGCCGCGTACGACATCGAGGAGGCTGCGTGCGGAGCAGGGTCAGCACTGATGATGGAACGGGCCGCACTGGCCGATCGGGGGTTTCCCGGCGATCGGAGGGCGGCCCGCCCGGCTCTCGAACCACAAGTCGCGTAAGGCGAAAGGTTCTCGCGGCAGCGGTTGCCGCGGCCGCGGCGCTCCCCGTGCTGTCGGCGTGTGGCTCGGGATATGAAGCGGGCGTACTGAATTTCTATCCGCCGGCCGACGGGGCCGACACCTTCGCCGCGATCGGCGACAAGTGTTCGGCCGACTCCAACGGTGCCTACAAGGTCGTCACGACGCCGCTGCCCAAGGGGGCCGACGATCAGCGACTGCAGCTGGCCCGTCGCCTCGCGGGCAACGACTCCGGGCTCGACCTCATGGGCATGGACGTGGTGTGGACCGCCGAGTTCGCCGACGCCGGCTGGATGGTCCCGGTGCCGGACGCGATGGCCGCGGAGGTCTCCGCGCGCTCGCTCGGCGGCCCCCTCGACACCGCGGTGTGGAAGACGGATGAGGATGAGCGCGAACGCCTCTACGCGATCCCGTTCTCCACCAACACCCAGTTGCTCTGGTACCGCAAGGATGTCCTCGAGGACAAGGTCGACCGCCGACGCCCCGCCTCGACGTGGGACGGGATGCTCGAGGACGCTCTGGTCAGCGGCCGCAACGGCGGACCGACCTACATCATGGTGCAGGGCAGGCAGTATGAGGGCCTGATGGTCTGGTTCAACTCGGTGCTCGTCAGCGCCGGCGGCCAGGTCGTCGACCCCGACAACCCCGACCAGGTCACCCTCAACGACACCCCGGAACATCGCGCCGCCACGGTCCGTGCACTCCGCACGCTCAAGGCGGTGGCCACCGCACCGGGCGCCGACCCGTCGCTGACCAACTCCGACGAGGGGGCGGCCCGACTGGGCATGGAAAGCGGTAAGGCCCTGTATGAGGTCAACTGGCCCTTCGTGTTCCCCGGCATGCGCGAGAACGCGGTCTCCGGCGCAGTGCCGTTCCTCGACCTGACGCAGTACGCGAACCTGTACGCCGACAGCGCGAATCCGCCGTCTGACCGCGACGTCATCCCGCTCAACCGCGAGATGCAGAAGGTCTTCGACTTCGCGCCGTACCCGGGCTTCGAGGGCTTGCCGACCAAGACGACCCTCGGCGGCATCAACATCGCCGTCGCGAGCACCTCCGAGCAGCAGGAACTGGCCTGGCAGGCCGCCGAGTGCATCACCAGCGAGGCCTCGCAGAAGAGCTTCTCGCTCAATGCGGGCCCGCCTCCGGTGATCGAATCCATCTATGACGACGCCGATTTCCGGCTCGCCTACCCGATGGCGGAGGAGATCAAGCGCCAGCTCCAGCCCGAGCATGCCGCGGTGCGGCCGAAGTCGCCCGAGTACCAGGCGATCTCGACCCTGCTGCAGGCGAAGCTGAGCCCGGTCGGGGCGTGGGATCCGGAGACACTGGTGGACGAACTCGCCGAGGCCGTCCAGAAGGCAATCGACGGGGAAGGGTTGGTTCCGTGACCGACGACAACACACCCGGGCGCAGGCCGAACGAGGACGACTCCGCGGACGAGTCCACGTTCCGCGCCGGCCGTCACGCGCTGCCCGACGATGCGCCGGCGCAGACCGGTCCGATCCCGATCGTGGGCGACAACCCGCCGGTCCACTCCGACGAGCTGTGGAAGGCTCCTCCGGGAGGCCGCCACGAGGCACCCTCCGGTTCGACCCCGTCGGCGTCGTCGGGGGTGAACCCGGTGGGATCGAGTCCCGGATCCGTCGGCGTCGCACCGTCATCGGGGGCTGCCACCGCAGTCGCCGAACGACCCCGCGCCGAGGCCGCTCCGAAGCCCCGAAAGCGCAGTGAGGGCAAGACCGCCGAGCGGCGACTCGCACTCTGGCTCGTCGCCCCGGCGGCGCTGATGATGCTGCTGGTGACCGGTTATCCGATCATCTACGCGGTCTGGCTCTCGCTGAACAAGATGAGCCTGTCGGCGCCCGGCGAGCGCGAGTTCGTCTGGTTCTCGAACTACGCGACGGTGCTGACCGACAACTACTGGTGGACGGCATTCGGTGTCACCGTGGGCATCACGGTCGTGTCGGTGCTCATCGAGCTCATCCTGGGCATGGCCATCGCCCTGGTCATGCACCGCACCATCTTCGGACGCGGCACGATCCGCACGGTGGTCCTGATCCCTTACGGCATCGTGACCGTGGCCGCGGCGTTCTCCTGGTACTACGCGTGGACGCCCGGCACCGGCTACCTGGCGAACCTGCTGCCCGACGGCAGCGCGCCGCTCACCGAGCAGTGGCCGTCGCTGGCGATCATCATCCTCGCCGAGGTCTGGAAGACCACGCCGTTCATGGCACTGCTGCTGCTGGCGGGTCTGGCGCTGGTGCCCGACGATCTGCTGAAGGCCGCACAGGTCGACGGCGCGGGAGCGTGGACGCGCCTGTGGCGCATCATCCTTCCGCTGATGAAGCCCGCCATCCTCGTCGCGCTGCTGTTCCGCACGCTCGACGCGTTCCGCGTGTTCGACAACATCTACGTGCTCACCAGCGGTTCCAACAACACCTATTCGGTGTCGATGCTGGGCTATGACAACCTGTTCGGCGCATTCAATCTGGGCGTCGGGTCGGCGATCTCGATCCTGATCTTCGTCTGCGTGGCGATCATCGCGTTCGTGTTCATCAAGGGGTTCGGCACCGCCGCACCGGGTTCCGACGACGAGGGGAGGTAATCCGGTGAATTCGAGCGGAAAATCCAAGGCGTGGTGGTCGATCGCCAACATCCTGGTGATCCTGTATGCACTCATCCCGCTGCTGTGGATCATCAGCCTGTCGTTCAAGCCGGCGTCGAGCGTGACCGACGGGAAGTTCATCCCGACCGAGTTCACCCTCGACAACTACAAGTCGATCTTCGACACCAGCGCCTTCACCTCGGCGCTGATCAACTCGATCGGCGTCGGACTCATCACCACGGTCATCGCGGTGGTCCTGGGCACGATGGCCGCGTACGCGGTAGCGCGCCTGGACTTCCCGGGTAAGAAGCTGCTGATCGGCGCGGCGCTGCTGATCGCGATGTTCCCGCAGATCTCGCTGGTCACACCGCTGTTCAACATCGAGCGTCGACTGGGTCTCTTCGACACCTGGCCGGGCCTGATCCTGCCGTACATCACCTTCGCGCTGCCGCTGGCGATCTACACGCTGTCGGCCTTCTTCCGAGAGATCCCCTGGGAGCTGGAGAAGGCGGCGAAGATGGACGGCGCCACCCCGTGGCAGGCGTTCCGCAAGGTGATCGCGCCGCTGGCCGCGCCGGGTGTGGTGACCGCCGCGATCCTGGTGTTCATCTTCGCCTGGAACGACCTGCTCCTCGCCCTGTCGCTGACCTCGACCGAACGAGCGATCACCGCCCCGGTGGCCATCGCGAACTTCACCGGCAGCTCGCAGTTCGAGGAACCGACCGGTTCGATCTCGGCCGCCGCGGTCGTCATCACCATCCCCATCATCATCTTCGTGCTGTTCTTCCAACGTCGAATCGTGGCCGGTCTGACTTCCGGCGCCGTGAAGGGATAACCCATGGCAGACATCGTTCTGGACAAGGTCACCAAGCAGTACCCGGACGGCTCCACCGCGGTCCACGGGGTCGACATCGAGATCGGCGACGGCGAGTTCGTCATCCTCGTCGGACCGTCGGGATGCGGAAAGTCGACGACGCTCAACATGATCGCGGGACTCGAGGACATCTCCTCGGGCGAGCTGCGGATCGGCGGGGAGCGCGTCAACGAGCGCGCCCCCAAGGACCGCGACATCGCGATGGTGTTCCAGAGCTACGCGCTCTACCCGCACATGACGGTGCGCGACAACATCGCCTTCCCGCTGACGCTGCAGAAGCTGTCGAAGGATCAGATCGCCGCCAAGGTCGACGAGGCCGCGCGCATCCTCGATCTCGGGCAGTACCTGGACCGCAAGCCGGCCAACCTGTCCGGCGGTCAACGTCAGCGTGTGGCGATGGGTCGCGCGATCGTGCGCTCGCCCAAGGCATTCCTCATGGACGAGCCGCTGTCGAACCTCGACGCCAAGCTGCGTGTGCAGATGCGCACCGAGATCGCCCAGCTGCAGCAGCGACTCGGGACCACCACCGTCTACGTGACGCACGATCAGACCGAGGCGATGACCCTCGGCGACCGTGTCGTCGTGCTGCGCGGCGGACACGTCCAGCAGATCGGCTCGCCCCAAGAGCTGTACAACAACCCGACCAATGTGTTCGTCGCCGGTTTCATCGGATCGCCCGCGATGAACTTCCTGTCCGGTCGCCTGGGCACGGACGGCATCGAGACCGCGATCGGCACGATCGCCCTCGACGACCACCGCGCCGTGGTCTCGCGCGCCGGCGACGTCGGAAGCAGCGGTGAGGTTCTCATCGGCATCCGCCCCGAGCACCTCGAGGACGCCTCCCTCGTCGACGACACCACTCGCCGCCAGGGTGCGACGTTCACCGCGAACATCGACGTCCTGGAGTCGATGGGGTCGGACATCTACGCCTACTTCGGTATCGGCAACGGGTCGAACCGGGCGTCGAGCGATGCGCTCGCCGAACTGTCCGCCGACTCGGGCGCCGATCTCGGTGGTAACCAGCTCATCGCCCGGTTGTCGCCGGACTCGAAGGTCACCCGCGGTTCGACCGCCGAGCTGTTCTACGACGCCTCGAAGGTGGCGGTCTTCGACCAGAGCTCGGGAGAATCGCTGCGCCGCCGCTGATCCGGGCCCGCGTCACGTCGCTGCGCGACCACTACCGCCGTTTACGGTCGGAGTGGTCGCGCAGTTCGTCGAAGACCTTCTCGTCCCAGACGTGCCTGCGCACCAGGCGATAGCGTTCGCAGGCCACCCACATGTAGAGCTCGGCGTCGCTGGTCAGATCGTCGCGGATGCCCGCCCGACGGGCCATGCGGACGACGGGCAGGAACTCCTCGCCGAACCAGCGTCGGGCGACCTCGGTACGACTCAGGAACTCGCCGAGTTCCTGGGAGAGCCGAAAACCCCACGCCTCAACGTTCTCCGCGAGTTCGGCGTAGTCGAAGGCGTCGGTCAGTTTGATCGCCTCGGCCTGTGCACCCTCGAGCGGGACCCGTGACAGGAACAACCGCCGGTGGTCCTTGAGGATCAGGTCCGACGGTGCGTTGATGCCCTCCGGTGAGATACGCGTGTGAATCTCGGTGACGTAGGCGTCGATCGTGGTCAGGTTGCGCGCGATGGCGATCGACACGCGGTGGTGCCCATCGATGACGAAATGCATCGACCCGACCCGGTAGAGCTGCACCGGCGGCACCGACTCGCCGCGGCGCTGGGCGGCGGCGATCCGCTGCCACCGTTCCCGCATGTGCGACGAGGTGGGACGGAAGTACCGGTCGAAATCCTTGGTGCGGTCGACGCTTCCGACGATCGAGGACACCTCGACGACCTGGAGTCCGATCACGGTCTTGCCCGTGGCGCCGAGCGCCGCGACGACCTCGTCGAACGGCAGGATGGTGTTGACGTCGGCCGGCTGCCGCATGAACCACTGTGCGAGACGGGCACGTTCGGCCTGACGTCGTAACCGGGCGAAGTCGTAGCCGGCGTCGGCCTCGGGGAATCCGGTGTCACGCGCCATGTCTGCGCCTCACGATCTCCACCTTCCGCGTCGCGGGATCGATGTCGAACTGGCAGAAGCCCACGACGTTCATCGACGTCGTCGTCTCGCCGATCGGTAGGTCGCGCGGGCGGCTGCCGTAGGGGTGGACGTGCCCGTGCACGAGCAGCGTCGGGCGCAGTGCGCGCACGAGCGGGTGATAGCAGTCGAAACCCTGGTGCGGGGTGTCGTCCCCGTCGCCGACGCCGCGCGCGGGACTGTGGGTGAGCAGGATGTCGGTGCCGCCCGAGTTCGCCTGCGCGGGTTTCGACAAGACGTTGCCGCAGCGCAGCCGCATCGACCGTAGACGTTGCTGGATATCGGTGTACTGATTGGTCCCGCCGTTGTAGCAGCGGCTACCGCCGAGTCCGCTGATGCGCAATCCGGCGACCGTCACGGTGCGGCCGTCGGCGTTGATGCCGCCGCACGGACCCGGGTCCTCGGTGGGGAGGCCCGCGCGGGTCCACCCGGTACGCCCGCGACGGTAACCCCGTAGTTCCCGGTCATGGTTGCCGGGGACGTAGACGCACGGGGCATCGCACAGCGTGGACAGGATCTCGAGATAGTCGAACGGGAGGTCGCCGGCGCCCAGGATGAGGTCGGGGCGCCCCTCGATACCGACGCCGTAGGTGAGAGAGTCCACCACCTCGTCGGCGACCGCCAGAACCCGGACCATTGCTCCAGGCTAGACGAGGGCTCAAATCGGTCGCAGACTTCTCGGTAGCCTGTCGGACGTGACTGAAGCGGTGACCGACCTCGTCGGGAAACATCTCCGGGATCGGCTGGGCGCCGAACCACAGCGGGCGTCGGTGACGTTCCTCGGCGTCGAACCGATCGATGTACTGCGATTCGTGCTGGACGACCCGGCTCCCGGCGAGCTGGTCTACGTGACATCGGGATGTGCACGCCATCCGATGTCGGATCCGACCGATCTCCACGCCGATCCCGTGAAGGGGCCACGCGCGGAACTGGTCGTCCGAATGCGTGCGGGTACGCCGCTCCCGGGCCTGCACAAGCGCCTGGCGACGCTGGCGGCCGCACCGGCCGTCGAGGGATTGATCCTCGACTCCGACGCGCTCGTCGATCTGGGCGAACCGTTGTGGGACGGCGCCACCTGCACGGCGGTGCTGCTGTCCGCTGATGAGCTCGGCGAGGTCGAGCTGCCCGATCGGATGGACCCCGTCCGTCTGCTCCGGGCGGTGCCGATCACCGCGAACGAGGCGGCCTGGGTGCGGCTCAAGGGCGCGGACGCTCTCCGGGACGCGTGGCGGGAGGCCGGTATCGACGTCACGGAGCCGAATCGTGCCTCGGCCACGCCGGGCTGAGGTTTCACCACCGTCCCGAACGGGAACGATGCACTGGTGACGCTCACATCCGCATCGCCCGCAACGCCGCGGGCAACCACCGCCATTTCCGGGATCGCCACGGTCGGCGAGGTCTATCTGCCCCAGCAGGACACCGAACTGCTCATCGACATGGTGCGTTCGCTGGGCGTGGACGGCAAGAACGTCCTCGACCTGTGTACCGGTAGCGGTGCGATCGCGATCGCCGCCGCCCGCCGGGGCGCAGCCGAGGTCACCGCCGTCGACGCCTCCGCCGACGCGGTCGCCTACGCTCGCCGGGCCTCGGTGACGGCCGGGGTGTCCATCACCGTCGAGCACGGTGATCTGACCCGCCACGTGGGGCAGTACGACGTCGTGACCTGCAATCCGCCCTACGTGCCGACGCCCCCGGTCGACGATCCCCGGTACCACCCGGCGGGACCTTCGCACGCCTGGGATGCGGGTCTCGACGGTCGGGTGGTGTTGGACCTCCTGTGTGCGCACGTCCCGGCGCTGCTGCGTCCCGGCGGAGCGTTCCTGCTGGTGCATTCGGAGTTCGCCGACGAGGAGGCATCGCTGCGTGCTCTTCGAGACGGCGGTCTGCACGCCGAGGTCGTCTCGGAGCGATTCATCCCGTTCGGCCCCGTCATGACCGCGCGGGCCGAGTGGCTCGAGGAACGCGGACTGCTCGAGCGGGGATGCCGCGTCGAGCGCCTGGTCGGCATCGCGGCCGTCGCACCGAGCGGCAAGAAGGTCGACGGGAAGCCGGCCGAGGGTCACACTGCTGACACGGAACAGTCATGACCCTGGAGGACGTCACCGTGGCGCGAACCGAGAACGGCGCGGGCGCCGAGCGCACCGCGGTGCGGGTGGTACGTGGGGGACCGGTGCTCGTCGAGGGCCCGGTCGACATCGAACTACCGGATGGCTGCCGGGTGCAGTCCGACCGCTTCATGGTGGCCATCTGTGCATGCGGGCGAAGCAAGAACTATCCGCTGTGCGACACGAGTCATCGCAAGCGGCGTCGGCGCTCGGCCGACTAGTCCGTCCGCCTAAATCCCGGGGAAGGCGCTCTCGCCGCGTTCCCACGCACCCATCACGTGCGCTTCGAGTGCGTCCTCCACGAACAGGAACGTGCGGATTCCGAAGATGACGTCGGCCTCGGCACCCGGATCCGTTCGGACGAGGTCGCCGACCACGTCGGTGCGCAGAATCTGCTCATGGACCGCGTCGGCCTCGACGTGTTCACGGTAGAAATGCCGGCACGCCTCGGGTGCGTCGAGACGTTCGAGTCCGGCGAGCAGCCGCTGCGACCCCGGCGACGAGGTGATCTCGGTGGCGGCGAGATCACCGACGGCCGCGCCGCGGAAGCGTCGGTGCAGCCCGAACAGCGACATCAGGTTCACCGGCGTGAGAGCGGCGGCGGGGACGGTGTCGAGGTAGCCGAGATAGTCGGCGGACAGGTCCGACGCGCGGAGCAGGTCGGCGAAGAGTTCCTGGTGGACGGCACGTCCGCGACCGCCGCCGAACTCATCGAATTCGACTGCTACGAAAGACGCCTTGGCCTGCCCGCGGAGTCGCGGGATCGCCCAGGCGTGCGGATCGGCCTCCTTGAGGTGATACAGCGACCGCAGTGCGAACATCTGCCGGTACTGCTCCCAGGTTCCGTTGTCGCGGAGGAAGTACGACGCGCCGTCGCCGTCGAGGTTCTCGATGCACAGGTCGTCCATCTCGGCCTGCACCGACTCGTCCTCGGCAGCGGCGGGTACGTCGCGGTGGAGGGCGTCCAGGAACCGCCGCTCGAGACCGGCGCGTAGCGACAGGAGCGCCGGCTGCCACTCCCAGTCGACATCGGCATCGGCGAAACCGACGTAGTGCATCTCGTAGCAGAGGTACAGCGCCAGCTGCAGGTCGTCGCCGTACGGGTCGGCATCGTGTAGCGCGCCCGGCATCTCGACCGCCGGGGTCGCGTCGGGCTTGCTGCGCAGCAGATCGATCACCGCTCGGGACAGCGGACCGCGGGCGCGGGGCAGCGTCGGGACACGAAAGACCCCATCCGTCGTCGGATCGGTTGCAATCGCCTCAGCTGACACCAGCACTCCTCACGTTCGTTGTCCGCAGTGGACGCGAATGGGTCCTCGAATGCCCGAAGAGCGCAGCACTCAAACCTGGATGTCCGCGGCCGCCCTCCCAGGATATGCCCGCGTCAGCCGGCCCTGAGGTCGTCGATCATGTCTTTGTCCAGCGACGCCCGCACCAGGGCGGCGGCGAGCACCTCGGGCCTGCCGCCGGCGAGATCCGCGAGACGGTCGGGATCGTCGGGCAGGCCGAGCTCCTTCGCGGCGGCGAGGGCTCGCTTGTCGAAGTGCGGTGCGACCCAATCCCACACCGACTGCACCTCGCGCAGGAAGATGTCAGCGCCCACCGGGCCGATTCCGGTGAACTCCTGCAACAACGTCGCGGCGGAATCCGGGTCGGAGTCGGCCTTCGCGGCGAGTTCACGGAGATCCCCGTGGTAGTCGTCGACGACCTTGTGGCCGGCCTCTTGCAGGCGGGTGGCGGTGCTCTCGTCGTAGCGCTTGTAATGTCCGCGACCCAGTGCGTCGACGAGGCTCTGCCACGACGCCCGGGCCATCTTCTCCGGCGTGCGGTAACCGGCGACGAACACCTCGCGAGCTGCGGCGACTGCGATGTCGGCGGAGATCCGAGTGCTCAGCAGGAGTGACAGGACCAGGAGTTCGAACAGCGGCGACGGGGTGTCCTTCAGCGGAATCCCCGCGTCGTCGGCGTAGGTCCGTCCGGCGCGCTCCATCAGGGCCTCGACAGTGGCATCGGTGTCGGTGGTGCTCATGCCGTGTCGTCTACCCGGTGCGGTCACCGGACAATCGCGTTCGCGGCGGGTCCGTTCGCGCCCGGTCGTCGACCATGACGACGGCCATCACTTGAAGGGGTTGAGTGTGCGACCCAGGAAATAGCCGATGCGTCCGGGGATGGGACGCATGGCTGCCGCGGACACCTTGTTGACGACTCCGGGAATGCAGACGGGTTTCCCTGCGGTGACCGCGGCCCAACCTTCGCGGACGACGTCCTCGGGCTGCTGCCAGAGGATTCCGGGCAGCCGGTCCGCGGCGTCACGGGTGCCCATGACGTCATGGAATTCGCTACGTGTGAAGCCCGGGCACAGTGCTGTCACGTGGATTCCGAACGGTTTGAGCTCCATGTCGAGCGATTGTGACATGTTCAGCACGTAGCTCTTGATCCCGGTGTAGAGCAGGCCTTCTCCCGGAGGCGACACCGCCGCGAGGGACGACAGATTCACGATGCGTCCCCAGCGCTGCGCCTTCATGGCGGGTACGACCCGATGGATGAGCTCGGTCACCGCGGTCACCATCAACTGCAGTTCGGCGGCCACCGAGTCCCAGGGGGTGTCGGAGAACTTCGTGGCGGAGGACAAGCCGGCGTTGTTGACGAGGACGTCGATCGGCATGCCCAGCTCGGCAGCGCGATCGACGATCGCGGCGGGAGCCGCCGGGTCGCCGAGGTCGGCCGCGATGATCTCGGCGCGTATCCCGTGTTGCCGATGGAGGTCGCCTGCCAGCTCCGCGAGCCGGTCCGCGCGTCGCGCCACGAGGATCAGATCGTGATCCGCGGCGGCGAGATGTCGGGCGAAGGCGGTTCCGATCCCCGCGGAGGCGCCGGTGACGAGCGCGGTGCGTCGACGATCGGTCGCGGTCATCGACGGTCACCCACGTGGCGGTCGAGAAAGTCGATCTGGTGCTCGATGATGGTGTCGAAGTACGGATCGAGATACGGCTCGAAGTGGGCGCAGTCGTAGGTGTGGACTTCACCCTTCGGTATACGACGCGCGATGGCCTGGGCTTTGTCGATGGGTGTGACGTCGTCCCTCGTGGCGAGTTGGACCAGCACCGGGACATCGATGTCGGCTGCGTGGCGTCCGGGCGAGTAGAAGGGCACCCGCAACGCGATTCGTGCGGCCACATCGTTCTCGGCGAGGAGCTCCTCGCGCATGTCTCCCATGTGTTCGACCTGCTCGTAGGCGCCGGGCGAGGTCATCATGGCGATCTCGCCGGGTCGCCCGACGGCGGCCATGCGGTAGGGCGGCCGCCCCGTCCATGCCCGCACCTGGTCACGTATTCCGGCGAGGATCAGGCGGCTCACCAGTGCCGGGGACTGGGAGAACGCAGACGCGGGCCCGCTCACGTGCGGCACCTGGACGATCGCGGCGGCCAGGTCGCGGTCGTGGGCGGCCAGTCGCAGGACGTGGCCGCCGGCGAAGGACGTCCCCCACGCCACCACTCGACTCGTGTCGACGCCGTCGAGACCGCGGACGTAGGCGATCGCGGCATCCCAGTCGGCGTGCTGCTTGGCGATGTCGAGGACGCGACGCGGCGAGCCCTCGCTGGCGCCCCAGTGGCGGTAGTCGAAGACGAGTGCGGCATAACCGGCCTGGGCGAACCGTGCCGCGTAGGCGTCGAGGCGCAGTTCCCGGAATGCCGCGAAGCCGTGGGCGAGGACGACGATCGGAGGGTTCTCGACGCCATCCGGTCGGTAGAGCCAGGCGGCGCACCGGGCGTCGCCCGACCGGAACGTGACATCGGAGCGGACGTAACTGAACTGAGGTGACATGGGTAAAACCTTCGCCGGGTATCTTGAATGGTGTTCAACAAGGTAGCAGCGTCTTGAACGGCATTCAAGAGAATCTGTGGAGGTGACTTCTTCAGTGGCGCGGAACAAGAGGCCGCAAGCCGCCGACGAGAAGCGTGAGGAGATAGTCGCCGCCGCGCGGAGGCTGTTCATCGAAGGCGGATACGAGGCGACGTCGATGAACAGGTTGGCCAAGGAAGCCGGTGTCGCGGCCAACACCATCTATTGGTACTTCGACGACAAGGACGACGTGCTCGTCGCGGTTCTGTCGGCCGTGATGGCCGATGTATGGCCCATGTATCAGGCGGTGTCGGGTGAGCCGATCGCCGCGCGGGTGCTGTGGATCGTGCAGCGATTGACCGAGATGCGCGGTCTGGTGACGACGGTGCATGCCCGCGTACCGCACTCACCTGCGGTGGCAGAGTGGCACAACAACTTCCACCTGCTCACGGGCAGCCTGTTCCGTGCCGAGCTGGAGACGGCGGGGGTCTCGCCGGAGACCGTCGACGCCGAGGTGATGATCGCCGTGTTCACCGTCGAGGGATTGTTGATGCACGCACGGGACGAGAGCGAGCAGCGTTCCGTGTGCGACACGTTGGCCTCCCGGTGGCCGTCGACCACCGACTAGGTCACGGCACTCACCGGCCATCGGTGTCCGGGGACGCCCGTCAGAGCCAGTGGCTGCGACGGAACACGACGAACAGGGCGACGCACGTCGCGACCAGCACACCGAGGACGAGCGGATAACCCCACGGTTGGTGCAGTTCGGGCATGTGGTCGAAGTTCATCCCGTAGATGCCGGCGACCATCGTCGGCACCGCGGCGATCGCGACCCACGCCGAGATCTTGCGCATGTCGGTGGTCTGCTGGATACCCACCTTCGCGGCGCCGGCCTGCAGCATGGAGTTCAACAGCTCGTCGTACTCCAGGACCCGTTCGATGACGGTCGTGAGGTGATCGGCGACGTCGCGCAGGTGTCGTCGAACCTCCTTGGGCACCAACGGGTTACCGCTCGCGGTGAGGGTCTGGAGCGGCGTCGAGAGCGGGGTGACCGCGCGCCGGAGTTCGAGCACCTCGCGTCGCAGCAGATAGACCGGGTCGATGTCGAGCCAGCGGTTCTGCCGGCTGAAGACCGACTCCTCGATGGCGGCGACATCGACGTCCATACGGTCGGTCACCGCGAGATAGCTGTCGACGACCTTGTCGGCAACGGCGTGCAGGACGGCGGTCGGTCCGAGGGCGAGTCGTTCGGGGCGGCCCTCGAGATGCCGTCGCATGCCCGACAACTCGGTGTGTTCACCGTGGCGCACCGTGATCACGAAGTCGGGCCCGGCGAACACCATGATCTCGCCGGTCTCCACGACCTCGCTGGCCATCGCCATCGACTCGTGTTCGACGTACTGCACGGTCCTCAGCACAAGGAACTGCGTGTCGTCGTACACCTCGAGCTTCGGCCGCTGGTGCGCGTGCACGGCATCCTCGACGACGAGTTCGTGCAGGCCGAAGGTCGTGCCCACATCGGTCATCTGGGAGTCGTCGGGGGAGTGCAGGCCCACCCACACGAAACCCTCGCCGGATTCGCGGACCTGCGACAGCGCGTCGCGATAGGAGATGTCACCCGGCTGACGGTGGCCGTTGATGTAGACCGCGCAGTCGACGACGGCGCGCGACACCCGCGCCGGCTTCTCGGAGGCGGGCGCCGGGTGGTGTTCTCCGCGCGGCGGGAGGCCGCGCGGACCGGAACGGGGGATCGTCGCCACGCCTGCCGATGGTACCCGCGGGGCCCGGGCACGCCTCCCCAGTAAGATTCGGCCGTGCCCTTCGACGTCACCGTGTACACGACCACGTTGATCACGCTGATCGTCATCATGGACCCGCCCGGACAGATTCCGTTGTTCCTCAGCCTCGTCGGCCAGCGGTCGCCCGAATACCGGCGACGCGCGGCCTGGCAGGCGCCCCTGGTGAGCCTCCTGGTGATCAGCGTCTTCGCGATCGGCGGCAAGGCGATCCTGAACTATCTGCACATCGGCATCCCCGCACTCCAGGGTGCGGGTGGCCTGCTACTGCTCCTGGTGGCACTCCAGCTGCTCACCGGACTGGGCAACGCGGGCAACCCGAAGGCGTCCGACGACGTCAACGTGGCGCTCGTGCCGCTCGGCACCCCGCTGCTCGCCGGACCGGGCGCCATCGCCGCGGTCATCGTCCAGGTCAGCAGCGTCGACGGTCAGACCGCCGGTTATCTCGCCATCGCGGCCGCGATCATCAGCGTGCACATCGTGGTGATGCTGGTACTCCGGTATTCGACGGTCCTGATCCGCGTACTCGGCGTCGGCGGTATCACCCTGCTGGCCAAGATCGCCGGCCTCCTGCTCGCCGCGATCGCCGTCCAGCTCATCGCGAGCTCGATCATGGGCTTCATCGCCGAGGGCGTCTGAAGCCGGTGGGGCAGAACAGATGGCGGCCCACAACAGATACGGTGACAACGTGCGTAAACGTCTCGTCCGCAAGCGTCTCGTGGTGGTCACCGGGCTGATCGCAGCCCTCGCCGTCGTCCTCGCCGGATGCGGGGACGAAGCCGGCTCGCCGCCGCGGGGCATCGTGATCGGCTCGTCGGAAGAGCCCGCCATGCGGGTGATGGCCGAGGTGTACGCGGGCGCCCTGCGGAACGCGGGTTCGGTCGTGTCCGCCGATCAACTGCGCGGAGACGACGCGGAGCTGCTCGACGAGATGGACCGCGCCGACCTCGACCTCTTCCCGGCCTTCACCGGGGACCTCCTGACGATGCTCGCCCCGTCGTCGACCGCAGTCGGTGCCGAGGACGTCTACGTCGAACTGAACCGCTCGCTGCCGCAGGGGGTCTCGGTGGGCGACGAGACACCGGTGTCCGGTGCACCGCAGATCTTCGTGTCGACGACCCTCGCGGGCAGCGTCGGCGCTAGTGGACTCGACGACTGCGCACTCCTCCCGCCGGGACTGCCGGTGGTCGCCACCTCCGACCCCGACCCGGCGACGCTCGATGCGTTCGCCTCCGCGGGTTGCCGTCTGGGGCCGGTGCAGACGGCCGGAACCACCGACGAGGTGCTCCGGCGAGCATCGGAGGGCAATGCGGTCGGCCTCCTCACCCCGCTCGACATCGCGGGAGAGGACGCCGAGAACGCGTCGTCGGATGTTCAGGCGCTACGCGGTTCGGCCGGTGGCGGTGACACCGCCGACAACCCGCCCGCCGACGAGCCGAGCACCGAGGCAGCTCCGGACGAACAGTCCGGGCCGCGCGCCGAGGTGCTCGTGCCCGTCTTCCGGTCGGCCGCGCTCAACCGTGATCAGGTCAAGACCATGAACAAGGTCGCCGGCGAGATCACCACCGCCGACCTCGCCACGATGGCGGGCGAGGTCGAGACGGGCAGCGATCCGCGGGAGGTCGCGCTCGAGTGGCTGGCCGAGCACGGCCTGTAGGCGTTACTGGGCCTTCGACAGCGCCCAGCTGGTGGCCTTCGCCGAAACCCACTGGTACTTCGACGCGACGATGCGCACCGCGATGTCGAGGATCTTGGCGTCGGCGCCGACGAGGATGCGCGCCTTGTCCTTCCGCACGCCCGCGATGATGACGTCGGCGGCGTCCTCGGACGACATCCGCGCGAGGTAACGGTCGAAGAAGGCGGCGGTGGCCTTCTGATCGTGGTCGCCGGACACGGTCGCGTTGCGGGCGATCGCGGTCTTGATACCGCCCGGGTGTACGCAGGACACCTTCACCGGGTGCTTGGCGATGATCATCTCCTGGCGCAGCGCCTCGGTGAAGCCGCGGACGGCGAACTTCGCCGAGTTGTACGCGGCCTGACCGGGTTCGGCGAGCAGACCGAACAGCGACGACGTGTTGACGATGTGGCCGTCGCCGGAGGCGATCAGGTGCGGCAGGAACGCCTTGGTGCCGTTGACGACTCCCCAGTAGTCGACGTCCATGACGCGCTCGATGTCCTTGAACTCGGTGCGTTCGACTTCACCGTGATGCGCGATGCCCGCGTTGTTGAAGACCACGTTGACCACGCCGAAATGGTCCTTGACGGTGTCGGCGTAGGTCAGCACGGCCTCGCGCTCGGCGACGTTGAGAAGCTGCGAATGCACCTCTGCGCCGGCCGCTTTCACCAGACGCTCGGTCTCCGCCAGCCCGTCGGGTGTGACGTCGGAGATGGCGAGGCGGGCGCCCTGTGCGGCCAGTTTGACGGCGATGTCGCGGCCCATGCCCGAACCGGCACCGGTGATCACCACGACCTTGTCGCGAAAGTCCTTCATGAGTTGTCTCTCCTCGAGATGGTGTCGAAATCTGTGGGCGTGGAAACGCTCAGGCGTTCACGGCCGCCGGCTGATCCGACGTCGACTCGTCGCCCCGGCCCGGGGCGGAGGTCAGTGGACGACGCGCACCGCGGGTGACATCGTATGCGGCGATGTCGAAGCGGCGGGTGGTGTTGCGGAAGGCGAAGGTGAATCCCGGCCACAGCGTGGTGATGTTGCCGTTGGCGTCCTTGTACCAGGAGGCGCAGCCGCCGTTGACCCACACGCTGTTGCGCAGCTTGTGCTGGATGCCCGCGTTGTACTCCTGCTGGGCCGACAGTCGCACCTCGGTCCGGGTGATTCCCTGTGCCCGAGCGGTTTTCAGGTAGTCCACGAGGTAGTTGAGCTGCGACTCGATCATGTACACCATCGAGGTGTGGCCGAGGCCGGTCGACGGTCCGACCATCAGCATCATGTTCGGGAAGCCGTGGACGAACGAGCCCTTGTAGCCTTGCATGCCGATCTCGGACCAGACGTCGGCGAGGCTGCGCTGGTCCTTGCCCACGATCTTCTCGAACACGGGGGAGTCGGTGACGTGGAAGCCGGTGGCGACGACGATGACGTCGACCTCACGCTTCGTGCCGTCCTTGGCGACCACACCGTTCGCGGTGATGCGGTCGATCCCGTCGGTGACGAGGTCGACGTTGGGTCGGGCGAGGGCGGGGTACCAGTCGTTGGACCGCAGGATGCGCTTGCAGCCGACCTGGAAGGTGGGGGTGGCCTTGCGGCGGAGCTCGGCGTCACGACCGATGCCGCGCAGGATGTTCGCCCGGCACAGCAGCTCGACGGGCTTGAGCGCGGTCGGCGAGTAGGTCAGGCCGAACGCGACGACCTCGTTGGCGGCGTAGATCCCGCCGCGTACGGCCGACTGGTAACCCGGGACGTTCTTGTAGGCCCAGTGCTCGAGCTTGGTGTAGGCGCGCTCGGTGCGGGGGACGATCCACGGTGCGGTGCGCTGGTAGACGTCGAGGCGTGAGGTCACCTTGGCGAGCTCCGGGACCAACTGGATGGCCGATGCGCCGGTGCCGATGACCGCGACGCGCTGCCCGGTGAAGTCGTGGTCGTTGTCCCAGCGGGCCGAGTGGACGATTTTGCCCTCGAAGGACTCGATGCCCTCGATGTCGGGGAGGTTCGGCTCGCAGAGCGGTCCGACGCCGCCGATCATCACGCGGGCGCGGATCTGCTCGGTCTTGCCGTCGCGTGCGGTGTTGATGATCCAGCGGCCCTCGTCCTCGTCCCAGGCTGCGTTGGTGACCTCGGTGTTGAATCGGGACCGGGCGGCGATGTCGTGGCGGGCCGCGACGTCGTTGATGTACGCGTGGATCTCCGGCTGGTGCGAGTACGACCGCGACCAGGTCGGGTTCTTCGCGAACGAGTAGGAGTACAGCTGCGACGGCACGTCGCAGGCGGCGCCGGGGTAGGTGTTGTCGCGCCAGGTCCCGCCGAAGTCGCTACCGCGATCGAGCAGGACGAAGTCGTCGAATCCGTGTTGCCTCATCCGGATGGCGGCACCCAGCCCCGAGAAGCCGGCCCCGATGATGGCGATCTCTACATCGTTCGTTGTCATGATGCCACCATAGGGGTGATACTGAACACGTGTCAATAGTTATTGAACAACACTCAATAGGAGTAGTCTGGCCGAGTGACCAGTAGAGGAACGGCTGCCGGGCCGGTGATCGAGGACAAGCGAACCGCATCCAAGCGCACCCGGATGAGTCCGGAGGCGCGTCGTGACCAGCTGCTGGAGTTCGGTCTGGAGATGGTGCGGGACCGCCCCCTGGAAGAGATCACCATCGACGCCATCGCCGACGCGGCCGGGGTGTCGCGAGCGCTGCTGTTCCACTATTTCGCCTCCAAGCAGGACTATCACGTAGCGATCGCGCAGGCCCAGGCCGACCGGATGCTCGCGTGCACCGAGCCCGACGAGTCCCTGGGTGATCCGATCGCCATCCTCACCGCCTCGATGGCGGCGTTCGTCGACTTCGTCAGCGAGAACCGCTCCGCCTACACCGCGCTCATCCGCGGGGCGTCGAGTTCGGACCCCGCGATGCGCGACGTCTTCGACCGCACCCGTGAGGTGATGGTCGGCCGGGTTCTCGATCACGCACCGGCATTCGGCGTCGAGGTCACCCCGACCGTCGTGCTGAGCGTCCACGGCTGGGTTGCCTTCGTCGAGGAGACGACGATCGGCTGGCTGACCTCGCCGACGGTCACGCGTGACGAACTCCTCGGCCTGATCACCGCCGCCCTTCCGGCGCTGGCCGGTGCCGCCGGGCAGGCAGCCGGGTAGCGACGGACCTCAGACCGCCGGACCGCCCGCGGGATTGACGTCTGCCGTCGTGGGTCGGTCCCGGCGGCCACGCAGTAGGAGACCGAGCGCGACCATGCCGGCTCCGAGCACGAAGTGCAGCCAGTTGTCGGCGGTGTTCACCGGCACGAAGTTGGCGCCGCTGTCGTGGTCGATGACCAGGCCGTAGACCCACAGCACGAGATAGACGGCACCGCCGACGACGAGATACAGAAACGCAGCCGACGCCGCGCGTGCCATCAGGATGCCCGCGATGCCGAACAGCAGGTGGACGATGTTGTGGAGAATCGACACCTGGAAGGTGCCGAGAAGTGCGGCCTCCGAATGGTGGCCGGCGAAGGTCAACGTGTCGTAGTCGGTGGTGATCCCCGGAATGAAGCCCAGGATTCCGACCAGGAGAAAGACCGCGCCCACGACGAGCGCTGCGGTCCGGATGGGTGAACGGGTGGCCCGTACGTTCGCGGCTGACATGAGGGATCGACCTCCGGTTGTCGGCGGACGGCGCCGCGGCACGGGCTCGGCCACGGCGAACTCTGTACCGGAGGAATAACCACCGTGCTGCGGATGAAACCCGGGGTGCGCCGATCGTCTAGAAGGAGAGGATCTCGTGCGTGGGAAGCACGGGACGCGGCAATCCGGGCGGCCGGTCGGCCGCGATCGTGCGGATGGCCGAAGGACGCCGCGCCCCCCGCACATCCATCTGCATCGAAAGCTGATCTCACGCACTACGGCCGGTGAACCCCTGAACAGCAGGAGGCCCCTGCCGGATGATTCCGGCAGGGGCCTCCTTGAGCGTCTGTGAGGGTTCGCTACTCGCCGAACGCCTCGTCGAGGATCTCCTGCTGCTCGACCGCATGGACCTTGCTCGAACCCGAGGACGGGGCCGACATCGGGCGACGCGAGACGCGGCGCAGGCCACCGAGGAGATCGGGTAGCACCTCGGGCAGCCACAGGCCGAGGAACGGCCACGGACCCTGGTTGGCCGGCTCCTCCTGGACCCAGCGGAACTCGCTGGCGTTGCCGTACTGCTCCAGCGTCTTGCGCAGGCGACGGTGCGGCACCGGGTAGAGCTGCTCGATGCGGACGATCGCGATGTCGTCGCGATCCTCCTTGTCACGACGCGCCGCGAGCTCGTAGTAGAGCTTGCCGCTCACCAGCAGAACGCGCTTGACCTTGCTGCGGTCGGCGTCGCCCTTGGCGAACTTCGGATCGTCGATGACCGAACGGAACTTGTCGTCGGTGAAGTCCGACAGCGGGCTGACGGCAGCCTTGTTGCGCAGCATCGACTTCGGGGTGAAGACGATGAGCGGGCGGCTGATGCCGTCGAGCACGTGACGACGCAGCAGGTGGAAGTAGCTCGCCGGGGTCGACGGCAGTGCCACCGTCATCGAGCCCTCGGCACACAGCTGCAGGAAGCGCTCGATGCGGCCCGAGGTGTGGTCGGGACCCTGGCCCTCATGACCGTGCGGCAGCAGCAACACGACGTCGGAGAGCTGGCCCCACTTGGCCTCACCGGACGAGATGAACTCGTCGATGATCGACTGTGCGCCGTTGACGAAGTCGCCGAACTGCGCCTCCCACAGGACGAGTGCGTCCGGGTTGCCCACGGAGTAGCCGTATTCGAAGCCGACGACCCCGAACTCGGAGAGCGGCGAGTCGTAGACCATGAAGCGGCCGCCGTTGTCCTCGGCGTCGGCGGGCAGCAGGTGGTTCAGCGGGGTGTACTCCGAACCGTTCTCCCGGTCGATGAGCACCGAGTGACGCTGGGTGAACGTACCGCGACGCGAGTCCTGACCGGACAGGCGGACGGTGCGTCCTTCCATGACCAGCGAACCGAATGCGAGGAGCTCGGCAAAGGCCCAGTCGATGCCGCCGTTGCGGGCGGCCTCGGCGCGACGCTCGAGGACCGGCTTCACGCGCGCATGCGGGTTGAAGCCCTCCGGGACGTTGACGAAGGCGTCGCCGATGGTCTGTAGCACTTCCTTGTCGACCGCGGTCACCAGCTTGGTCGGCAGGGTCTGGTCGGACTCCACCGACGGCGACGGCTCGGCGTGGTACTTCTCGAGTTCCTTGACCTCGTTGAAGACCCGTTCGAGCTGTCCCTGGTAGTCACGCAGGGCGTCCTCGGCCTCCTTGGTCGAGATGTCACCACGACCGATCAGGGCCTCGGTGTAGCTCTTGCGGACGCCGCGCTTGGTGTCGATGACCTCGTACATCGCCGGCTGCGTCATCGACGGGTCGTCACCCTCGTTGTGGCCGCGGCGACGGAAGCAGACGAGGTCGATGACGACGTCCTTGTGGTACGTCTGGCGGTAGTCGACGGCGAGCTTCGCGACCCAGACACAGGCCTCGGGATCGTCGCTGTTCACGTGGAAGATCGGCGCGCCGATCATCTTCGCGACGTCGGTGCAGTACTCGGTGGAACGCGAGTGCTCCGGGGCGGTGGTGAAGCCGACCTGGTTGTTCACGACGATGTGCACGGTGCCGCCGGTGCGATAACCGGGAAGCATCGCCATGTTGAGCGTCTCGGCGACCACACCCTGACCGGCGAATGCGGCGTCGCCGTGCAACATGAGCGGCAGGATCGGGAAGCTCTCGTCGTCGGCGTCGGCGATGAGATCCTGCTTGGCGCGGACCAGGCCCTCGAGGACCGGGTCGACCGCCTCGAGGTGGCTCGGGTTGGCGGTCAGCGAGACGTTGATCTCGTTGTCGCCGAACATCTGGTAGTACTTGCCCTCGGCTCCGAGGTGGTACTTCACGTCACCCGAACCGTGCGCCTGCGACGGGTTCAGGTTGCCCTCGAACTCGGAGAAGATCTTCGAGTACGGCTTGCCGACGATGTTGGCGAGCACGTTGAGGCGGCCGCGGTGCGGCATACCGATCACGACCTCGGTGAGGTTGTGCTCGGCACTCTGGTCGATGACCGCGTCCATCATCGGGATGACCGACTCGGCACCCTCGAGCGAGAAGCGCTTCTGACCGACGTACTTGGTCTGCAGGAAGGTCTCGAAGGCCTCCGCCGCGTTCAGCTTGCTCAGGATGTACTTCTGCTCGCCGACCGGCGGCTTCACGTGCTTGACCTCGACACGTTCCTGCAGCCACTTCTGCTGCTCCGGCTCGAGGATGTGGGTGTACTCCACACCGACGTGGCGGCAGTAGGCGTCGCGCAGGATCGACAGCACGTCGCGGAGCTTCATCTTCTCCTGGCCGTGGAAACCGCCGACCTTGAAGGTGCGGTCGAGATCCCAGAGGGTCAGGCCGTAGGTCGCGATGTCGAGATCAGGATGGCTGCTGCGCGCATCGCTGTTCATCATCAGCGGATCGATGTCGGCCATCAGGTGGCCGCGACTGCGGTAGGCCGCGATCAGCTCGAGGACGCGGGTGCTCTTGTCGACGAGGCCGGCCGGAATGTCACGACGCCAGCGGACCGGCTCGTAGGGCACGTGGAACGCGGTGAAGATCTCGTCGTAGAACGCGTCGTCGATCAGCAGCTCGTGGATGGTGCGCAGGAAGTCGCCCGACTCCGCACCCTGGATGATGCGGTGATCGTAGGTCGAGGTCAGCGTCATCAGCTTGCCGACGCCGAGCTCGGCGATCTGCTCGTCGCTGGCGCCCTGGAACTCGGCCGGGTACTCCATCGCACCTGCGCCGATGATCGCGCCCTGACCCTTCATCAGGCGCGGCACGGAGTGCACGGTGCCGATGGTGCCGGGGTTGGTCAGCGAGATGGTGACGCCGGAGAAGTCGTCGGCGCCGAGCTTGCCGTCACGCGCACGACGGACGATGTCCTGGTACGCGTTGTAGAACTCGGCGAAGCCCATCGTCTCGCACTCTTTGATGGCCGCGACGACGAGCGTGCGGTTGCCGTCCTTGCCGACCAGATCGATGGCCAGACCGAGGTTGGTGTGCGCAGGGGTGACGACGTTGGGCTTGCCGTCGATCTCGGCGTAGTGCCGATTCATGTTCGGGAAGGCCTTGATGGCCTGGACGATCGCGTAACCCAGGATGTGGGTGAAGCTGATCTTGCCGCCGCGGGTACGGGCGAGGTGGTTGTTGACGACGATGCGGTTGTCGATCATCGCCTTCGCGGGAACCGCGCGGACACTGGTGGCCGTCGGGATCTGCAGCGACAGCGCCATGTTCTTGGCGATGGCCGCGGCGGGGCCGCGGAGCACCTTGTTGCCGTCTGCGGAATCCTTCTTGGACTCGGCGGCTGCAGGCTTGGCGGCAGCGGGCTTGGCAGCGGCAGAAGGCTTCGGCTGGGAACGGGCGGAACCGTCACGGCTCGCGACGCTGTGGCCGGAGGCGGCCTTGGTCGCGGTCGACTCCTTGGCAGGGGAGGGCTTGCGGGCAGAGGTGGTCCGCGTCGGCTCCTGGTCGAGTGTCACCTGCTTGCGCGGTGCCGACTCGGCCGCGGGCTTCGCCGGTGCGCTGCCGTTGGAGGAGGGGGTGGAGGAGGCCGGTGCGGCGGACGCGGAACCACCGTTGTCTCCGGGCTTGTAACTCTTCAAGAGTTCATGCCAACTCGGGTCCACCGAGCTCGGGTCCTCTTTGAATTGCTGGTACATTTCCTCGACCAGCCAGGTGTTCTGTCCGAAGTCAGAAATCGAACTGCTGCTCACAGCGGTATCTCGCCTCAATTCCCTTAAGGTGCCGGGTTCTCTGCCACGCTGACGTCCCTTGTGGAGACTATCGGTGAACCATCTGCCGATGCTACGCGTCGTCTGGTGCGTCACACCCACCGACCTGCTACTACGAAGTCAGATCGTCATCTCGGGTGATCCGGCGCGGATGGTCTGGTTGTCGGTTGCGGACGCGCCACGTCGAGCGTCCTGTTTCGAGCCCGCTCGGGAGTCGGCATCCACTGCGTCTGTACGCGCAGCGGGCACCATTCCACCGGGCTCCGTCACCGCGGCCTCGTCGGGATCCACACCGGCCTCCCAGAAGCCGCGATACAAACTGTGCAACGCCAGGAGTTCGTCGTGTGTTCCGAGTTCGACTATTCGGCCGCCGTCGACCACGGCGATCATATCGGCGCGGGCCGCGGTGGCCAGCCGGTGCGCGACGATGACGGAGGTCCGGCGCCGCGTCATCGCCCGTCCGGCGGCCAGGACCTGCGCCTCGGTGGCCTGGTCGAGCGTGGCGGTCGCCTCGTCGAGCAGGAGGAGGTCGGGGTCGACGAGTTCGGCGCGGGCCAGGGCGATCAGCTGGCGCTGACCGGAGCTGAGGCCTTGGCCGCGTTCGCCGATGGGATGGTTCATGCGCCCCGGTAGGCCGGCGATCATCGGTAGGGCGCCCACCGCGGCCGCGGCCTCGACGATCGCGGCGCGGTCGGCATCCGGCCGGCCGTAGGCGATGTTGTCCGCGACGGTCCCGGTGAAGAGGTGTGGCTCCTGCGGGACGAGTCCCAGGCGGCTGCGGTATCCGGAGAGGACGAGGTCGCCGATGTCGGTGCCGTCCACGAGGACACGTCCGGTGGTCGGGTCGTAGAAGCGGGCCAGCAATTTCACGATCGTCGACTTGCCCGCGCCGGTCCGGCCGACGAGGGCGAGCGAGGACCCGGCGGGGATGTTCAGGTCGACGTCGTGCAGGGCGTCGGACTCCGCGCCCTGATACCGGAAGCCGACCCCGTCGAACTCGACCTCGCCGTCGAAGCCGGTGGCCGGCGGCGTCGTGGCGTCCGGGTTGACCCGCAGCGAACTCGGGGTCCGCAGCAGATCGCCGATACGCCGGAGTCCGACCGCCGCCTGCTGGTAGCCGTCGAAGACCTGGGAGAGCTGCTGGACGGGACCGAACAGCATCGTGAGATAGAGGACGAAGGCCACCAGGGTGCCCGCGGTGAGCGAGCCGTCGGCCACCTGGCCGGCGCCGACGCCGAGTGCGATCGCGGTGGCGATGTCCGACATCAACATGATCAACGGGAAGTACGAGGCGATCGCCCGCTGCGACACCATCCGGGCCGCAACCCACGCCGCCGAACGCAGGCCGAAACGCTTCTGCGCGTCGTCGGTGCGGAGGTAGGTCTGGGTGGTCTTGATCCCGGCGATGTTCTCCTGGAAGTCGGCGTTCACCGTGCTGATCAGCTCGCGGGACCGCGTGTAGGCGGCGCTCGCGACGCGCCGGAAGACCACCGTGGCGACGATGAGCAGCGGGAAGACCGGGAGCACCAGCAGCGCGAGCAACGGCCCGGTGACCAGCAATGCGACCGTGACACCCACCAGGGTCAGGAGCGCGACGATCGCCGACGTCAGACCTGTCTGCAGAAACGTCGACAGCGCGTCGATGTCGGTGGTCATGCGCGTCATGATCCGGCCCGACAGCTCGCGCTCGTAGTAGTCCAGGCCGAGGCGCTGGATGTGGGCGTAGCTGCGGATGCGCAGTCCGAACAGGACGCGTTCACCGGCTCGGGTGGAGGTCATCGTCAGCAGGGACGCGGCGACCCACCCGACGCCGACGAGTGCCACGCCGCCGATCGCCGCCCACCACAGGGTGTGCTGGTCGTGATCGCCGGCCGCGTCGATGACCGCGCGGGCGATGCTGGGGAAGGCCAGGCCGACGAGGGTGTCGACGGCGATGGCCACGAGTGCGAAGGCGAGCAGCCAGCGGACCGGTCTGAGCAGTCCGCGGAGGGTGAAGCGCGGGTTCTCGCGGCGGGCGTCGGTGACATCCACGGCGGGGTCCTCGACGGCCGGTGGCAGGGCGTCGACCCGTGCCTGGAGTTCGGGGGTCGCCGGCATCGAACCCAGTGCGCTCGCGACGCCTCCACCCCGTTGCCCGGCCCGCGGTCCGGCGCCGACCGGCGCACCGGTCCGGGCGTAGGCCTGCTCCTCCGGGAGATGCGTTGTGGGCCAGAGGCTCTCGATGAGGTCGTCGGAGACGCTCGACGGGTTGGGTGCGGCTCCGTCGTTGTGCGGCTCCACGGAGGCGTTCGACATCAGCTCGCGGAACCGCGCCGAGGAGGCCTCGAGGTCGGCGGGCGTGCCGATCGCGGTGATCCGGCCCTCGTCGAGCACGGCCACCCGATCGGCGAGCACGAGCGTCGACCGCCGGTGGGCGAGGACCAGCATGGTCCGTTTCTGGTCGCGCAGGCGGCCGAGGATGCGGGCCTCGGTGGTGGCGTCGACCGCCGACGTCGCGTCGTCGAGCACCAGGACGCGCGGGTCGGCGAAGAGGGCGCGGGCCAGTGCGATCCGCTGGCGCTGTCCGCCCGAGAGGGTCAGGCCGCGTTCGCCGACGACGGTGTCGTAGCCGTCGGGGAGTGCCTCGATGAACTCGGTGGCCTCGGCTGCGGCTGCTGCGGCTCGTACCCGGTCGGCGAGGGAAGCGGGGTCGGCGGTGGCGCCCGGGCCCATGGCGATGTTCGCGGTGATGGTGTCGGAGAAGAGGAACGGCTCGTCGAAGACGGTGGCGAGGGCTTCGTGCAGCGCGGTCGGCGTCAGCGAGTCCACCGGGTGCGGGCCGTCGGCGCCGACCAGGGAGATCGTGCCGGCATCGGGTCGCTCGAAGCGGCTGACCAGGTCGGCGATGGTCGATTTCCCGGAGCCGGGTGGCCCGACGATCGCCACGCACTCGCCGGGTTCGATACGCAGGTCGATCCCGGTTAGCACGGCGGGCGGATCGTCGGCCTCATGGGTGTGGTGGGCGAAGGAGACGTTCTCCAGTTCGACCCCGAGTGGGCCGTCGGGAAGCGTGCCGGTGGCGGTCTCGCCGGGATCGCGCGGGTGATCGATGACGTCGTAGACGCGTTCCACCGCGGCGCGGGCGAGCTGGGCGTTGACGATGAGATTGGTGAGCAGGCGGGCGATGCCGGTCATCGCGGTGACGTAGGTGGTGAACGCGAGGAACGTGCCGGCGGTGATCGCGTCCGTCATCGTCAGATAGCCGCCGACGACGATCACGCCGACCATGCCGAGTTGGGGGATGGCGCTCAGGGTGGGCCCGAACCGGGCGTTGATGCGTGCCGCGCGCAGACGCCGGGCGAACAGGGTGCGGCAGCGCGTCACCAGTCCGTCGACGGCGCGGTCCTCCTGGCCGAAGCCCTTGACGACACGGACGCCGGTGACGGTCTCCTCGACGTGCTGGGCCACGTCGGCCGCGGACTGCTGCGCGGACCACGTCGCCGCGAAGAGCTTCCGGCGGGTCCGGAACACCTCCAGGGCGATCAGCGGCGCGATCACGAGCGCAACCGCGGTGAGCAACGGGGACAGATAGGCCATGACACCGAGCGCGACGACCATCTGCACCGCCGCGCCCATCGAAAGCGGCGCCATGGCCAGCAATCCCTGGACCACCTGGATGTCGGAGATGGAGCGGGAGACGATCTGCCCCGTCCGGATCTGGTGCTGACTGCGGCCGTCGAGATGCAGCAGGGTGTCGAGCAGGCGCCGGCGCAGGTTGTTCTGCACGTTGATCGCGAGACGGCCGGCGTACACGCGCCGTCCGAAGTGGCAGGCGTAGCGCACGAACGCGAGGGCGATAAGGCCGGTGATGATGGTGGACAGGGCGAGGTCGTCGTCGATGACGCCGGTGGCCCGGTCGATCGCGGCCTTGGCCAGCAGGGGCATCACGACGTCGACGCCCACCGCGATCATCGTGACGGTCAGGGTCACGATGACGATGCGACGGTAACGCCACGCCTCGTCGAGCAGCTTCCGGATCCAGCCCGGTGACGTGGTGGGGGTGCTCCCGGTGGCGGGAGGCGCGGTGGACTCCGGGATCACCGGGAACCGGGCGGCAGCGGGCTCGTCTCGTTCACCACCTCGGCGTCGAGAACCCAGAAGGCGGGAGCGGGCCCGAACGCCTCACGCGCGTTGTGCACCACCTTGCGGCCGAGCGCGCGGCTACCCGCGCCACCGATGACCGCACCGATGCCGGCCGGCATCAACTTGCCGAAGATCAACGGCGCGCGCCGGATCGCGTACTTGCGCACGAGCTTGTTGATCAGGGTCTTGTTCAATTTGGTGATCGCGCCCGACGGCAGAGCGGCACCGCCGAGGCGACGCAGGGGACCGCCACGCGTGCCGACGACCCGGCCGAGGGCGAGCACTCCCTCTTCACCGAGCGCGACAGCCAGGACGAGCGACTTGCGTCGGTCGGTCTCGTGGACGCCGATGCCGTGGACCTCGGCGATCGACAGGGCGAGCAGCGCCGAGGCCTCGAGGAAGAAGGCGGTGTCACCGGTCATCGCGCCGAAGGCCGTCATCGTCCCGACCCCGGGCACGGCCGCTGCCGCGCCGACAGCGCTCCCCGAACCCGTGACCGCGTTCAGGTAGCGCTTCTCGAGTCGCTCGATGATCTGGGCGGGGGAGTCGTCGGGGTACTTGCGGCGCAGCGAGTCGACGTACTTCTTGACCGCGGGGCCCTGCAGGCGCTGTGCACGGTCGAGGATGCCGCCGGTGACCTCGACGGCCTTGCCGGGGGGCTTTCGAGTGGTGTCGGTCATGATTTGGGTACCCAATTCTCCTCGGGGACGACCTCGTCGGGTCGTGGGGGACCGGGCGGCGTGCCGTCGCCGAAGGGACGCCCGCCGAGTTCCTCGCGGTGATGCGGGGTCAGCCATCCCCGCAGGTCGGGACCCTTGGGCACGATCTGCGTGGGGTTCACATCGGTGTGCACGATGTAGTAGTGCTGCTTGATCTGGGTGAAATCGGTGGTGTCGCCGAAGCCGGGGGTCTGGAACAGGTCGCGGGCGTAGGCCCACAGCACCGGCATCTCGCTCAGTTTGCTGCGATTGCACTTGAAATGGCCGTGGTAGACGGGGTCGAAACGGGCGAGGGTCGTGAACAGCCGGACGTCGGCCTCGGTGATGGTGTCGCCCACCAGGTATCGCTGTGTCGACAGCCGCTCGGACAGCTCGTCGAGCTTGGTGAACAGGCGGTCGTAGGCGGCCTCGTAGGCCTCCTGGCTGCCGGCGAACCCGCACCGGTAGACGCCGTTGTTCACCTCGGTGTAGATCCCGTGGCTCACCTCGTCGATCTCGTCGCGCAGGCGTTCGGGGTAGAGCTCGGGCGCGCCGTCGCGGTGGAACGCGGTCCACTCCAACGAGAAGTCGATGGTGATCTGGGGGAAGTCGTTGGTCACGACCTCGCCGGTGGGGACGTCGACGATCGCCGGCACGGTGATCCCCTTGGGGTAACCCGGGATCCGCTTCTCGTAGGCGTCCTTGAGGCGCGGGATCTGCAGGACGGGGTCGAGGCCTCCGGGGTCGAGGTCGAAGGTCCACGAGTTCTTGTCGTGGGTGGGTCCGCACAATCCGAGTGAGATGGCGTCCTCGAGTCCGAGGAGCCGGCGGACGATGAGCGTCCGGTTGGCCCACGGGCAGGCGCGCGCGGCGACGAGACGATAGCGCCCGGCCTCGACGGGATAGCCGTCCCGCCCGTCGGCGGTGATGCGGGTCTCGATGTACTTGGTGTCCCGCACGAACTCCTGGCCGGACATCACATAGCTGCCCTGCTCCCCGGAGCCGGTCGTCCCGGTGGAGTCGCTCTGGGTGGATTCCTCCTGCGCACGAGTCATGCCGTCCACAGTAATGATGGCCGGCGACACTTGGCAGCGACCGGACACGTGCGTATATTCCGACTGGAATATTCGACGCCGATCAGCGACCTCCAGGCCGCCGGACCAAGGGGGTTCACGCATGGCGTGTTCCGCGCCGCTCGGACCGGTGGCGATCCTGGTGCTCGGTCTTCTCCTCGAACGTCCGATGCACCCGTACGAGATGGTGCAGACGACCGTCGCACGTCGCGAGGACCGGCTGGCCAAGTTCCGTGCCGGCACGCTGTACCACGCGGTGGACCGGCTCGCCGAGAACGGATCGATCGAGGTCCAAGAGGTCCGGCGGGAGGGCAACCGGCCCGAACGGACCGTGTACGCCATCACCGAGGCGGGTCGGGGAGCGCTGACCGAGAACCTCGAACGCATCCTCGAGACGCGACCGGAGGAGTACCCGGAGCTCTACCTCGCCCTGTCCGAGGCACACGGTCTGCCGAGGGACCGGGTCGTCGAGCTCCTCGAACGGCGGGTCGCGACCATGCGAGCCGATCTCGCCGAGGTCGAGGCCGCCGTCGCGGAGTTCCGGTCCCGCGGGAAACCGGAGATGTTCTTCCTCGACGGGGGTTGTCGGATCGCCACACTCACCGCCCAGATCGCCTGGCTCGACGACCTCGTCGAGCGGCTCCGCACCCACCGCATCGAATGGCTCGACGATCCGGAGTCGCCGTATCGCGTGCCGACCCAGCCGGGCTCCACCCCGGCACCGAATCCCGGCGCAGACGCCGAACACCTCGCACAGAAGGTCGAGTAGAGATGACCCGTTCCACCCCTGACACCGGGGTCACCGGCTCCGAGGTGACGACGAGACCCTGGGCCGCGCTGATGGCGCTGTGCGTGGGCTTCTTCATGATCCTCGTCGACATGACGATCGTGGCAGTCGCGCAGCCACGTATCCAGGCCGACCTGAACACCGACGTCAACGGCGTCGTGTGGGTCACCAGCGCCTACCTGCTGACGTACGCGGTGCCGCTGCTCATCACCGGACGACTCGGTGACAAGTACGGGCCCAAGTCGATGTACCAGATCGGCCTGATCGTCTTCACGATCGCCAGCGTGTGGTGCGGACTGTCGGATTCGATCGGCGAGCTCATCGCCGCGCGCGCCCTGCAGGGCGTCGGCGCCGCGCTCATCACCCCGCAGACGATGTCGCTGATCACCCGTATCTTCCCGCCCGAGAAACGCGGTGCGGCGATGGGGATCTGGGGCACGGTCGCCGGTGTGGCCACCCTGGTGGGACCGCTGCTCGGCGGTGTCCTCACCGACTCGTTCGGCTGGGAGTGGATCTTCTTCATCAACCTGCCCGTCGGCATCGCCGGCCTCGCACTGGCCGCGATACTGGTCCCGCAGGTCGAGACCAACGACCACCAGTTCGACTGGATCGGCGTGGCACTGTCGGCGATCGGCCTGTCCGCCCTCGTGTTCGGCATCCAGGAGGGCGAGAGCTTCGACTGGGTCGCCTGGGTGTGGGTCCTGATCGTCGGCGGGGTGATCTTCCTCGGCGTCTTCGTCTGGTGGCAGTCGCGCATCCGCACCGAACCGCTGCTCCCGCTCGGGCTGTTCCGCGACCGGAACTTCTCACTGGCGACCGTCGGCATCGCGTCGATGGGCTTCGCGATGTCGGCCATGATGATCCCGCTGAGCTTCTTCCTGCAGCTCGTCGGCGGCATGACACCCACCCAGTCGGCGGTCGTGATGGTCCCGATGGCGGTGCTGACCGGAATCCTGGCACCCATCGTGGGCCGCGTCGTCGATCGTGTGCACCCGCGCGCCATCGTGTCCACCGCACTCCTCCTGAGCGCGATCGCCGTCGGATGGCTGGGTGTCGTCACCCGACCGGACACCCCGGTGTGGATGATCATCCTGCCCCTGTGCCTGATGGGTGTCGCGTCGGCGGGTGTCTGGGCACCACTGGCCGCCACCGCCACCCGAAACCTTCCCTGGCACCAGGCCGGGGCGGGCGCCGGTGTGTACAACACTCTGCGCGTGATCGGTTCGGTGCTGGGGTCGGCGATGATCGGCGCCCTTCTGCAGTCCCGTCTCGCAGCCGAACTGCCCGGGATCGACGCCGGCGCCGCACAGGACGCCAGTGGCGCGAACCAGCTGCCGGAGTTCCTCCGCGAGGGTTTCGCCACCGCGATGGGTCAGTCGCTGTACCTGCCCGCGGCCGCGTTGCTGGTCGGCGTGGTGGCGACGTTCTTCTTCGTGCGACCGGCGCATCAGATGCCCACGGCCGCGGCCGCACCCGGCGGGCCGGCGGATGCCGCGGCGGGTAGCGCGCCTCACAATGCGCCGATGACCGGGGCCTGAGCGCGCGTCCCACGATCTGTCGGGCCCCGACCGTATGGTTTGTCTCCATGCGGATCGTGCACACCTCCGACTGGCACCTGGGCCGGACGTTCCACGGTGTCGACCTGCTCGCCGACCAGCGTCGTGCACTGAGTCACCTCGCAGAGCTGGTCGCCGCCGAGTCGGCCGACGCCGTGATCGTCGCCGGTGACGTCTACGACCGGTCGGTGCCGTCGGCCGACGCGGTGCGCGTCTACGACGAGGGCCTGGCCGAGATCGCCGCTGCCGGTGCGCGCATCATCGTCACCTCGGGCAACCACGACTCGCCCACCCGCCTCGGCGCAGGGTCGGCGTTCGCGGCGGCCGGCGGGTTGTACCTGCGGACCTCGATCGACGCGATCGCCGAACCCATCGTGCTGACCGATGAGCACGGCGAGGTCGCGGTGTACGGCATCCCGTACCTCGAACCCGACACCGCCCGACGCCATCTCGGGGTCGAGGAGGTGTGCGGCCACACCGCGGTCCTCGACGCCGCCATGACGCGCATCCGTGCCGATCTCGCGACCCGGCAGTCCCGATCGGTCGTCGTCGCCCACGCCTTCGTCAGCGGTGCCGCCGCGTCCGGGTCCGAGCGATCGATCAGCGTCGGGGGAGTGGAAACCGTGCCCGCCGAAACCTTCTCCGGAGCCGACTACGTCGCCCTCGGACATCTGCACTCTCCGCAGCTTGTCACCGACACCGTGCGCTACAGCGGTTCGCTGCTCCCGTACTCGTTCGGCGAGCGCACCCATCGCAAGGCGGTGTGGGTCGTCGACCTCGACGCCGACGGGGTCGGCGGGATCCGCAAGCACGAACTGCCGGTCGTCCGCGAATTGAGCCCTCTGCGCGGAACTCTCGACGAGCTGCTGACCTCCGGCCACTTCGCCGACGCCGAGGACCACTACGTCGAGGTGACGTTGACCGACGCGGTTCGCCCGCTCGACGCCATGCGTCGCCTGCGGGAGCGGTTCCCGCACGCGGTCCACGTGCAATGGGACCGCCCGCACACCGGTTCGGGGGTCGACTACCGCTCGCGGGTCCGCGGCCGCAGCGACGCCGAGATCATCAACTCCTTCATCGAGGACGTCCGCGACACCCCGACCAAGGGGGAGCGGGTGGTTATCGAACGCGCACTGCGCGCCGTCGTCGGCGAACCCGAGGCCGACGCCGGTGCCGACGGAGAGCTCGCGCTGTTCGCCCTCGACGCGTTCGTCGCCGAGACCGCGTGAGCGCTGACGCCGTATGAGACTGCACCACATCCGGATTCGGGCGTTCGGTCCGTTCGCCGACGAGGTCACCGTCGACTTCGACGAGCTGGGCGCCGACGGCCTGTTCCTCCTGCACGGCCAGACCGGTGCCGGCAAGACCACCGTGCTCGACGCGGTGGCGTTCGCTCTGTTCGGCCGGGTCCCCGGCGCCCGCGACACCAACCGCCGACTCCACTCGGATCACGCTGCGCCCGAAACGGTTCCGGAGGTCGAGCTCGAGGCAACCATCGGTTCCCGGCGGTTGCGCATCACGCGTTCGCCCGAACACGAACGTCCCAAGAAGCGCGGCGACGGCAAGCGGAAGATCAACGCGTGCGCGTCGCTGGTCTGGGTGGACGGTTCGGGCCCCGACCTCACCCGTATCCCCGAGATCGGCGAGGCGGTCGTCCGCCTGCTCGGCATGAGCGCCGAGCAGTTCTTTCAGGTGGTCCTGTTGCCGCAGGGCGACTTCGCCCGGTTCCTCCGCGCGCACTCCGACGAGCGGGAGGAGCTCCTGGAACGCCTCTTCGACACCGAGCGTTTCGGCGACCTCGAGGACTGGCTCCGCGATCGCGCCCGCGAGAGCGCATCCAAGCTGGCCGAGCAGACCGGCACCCTCGACCGCATCGCCGGGCAGATCGTCGCGATCAGCGGCACCCAGGCGCCGGCCGTACCCGATTTCGACTGGGCCCAGGGGTGTCTCGACTCCGCCCGGCAGGCCGCCGAGTCCGCGCTGGCGGAATCGACCGCCGCGCAGGCCGCCGTCGAACAGGCCGAAGCCGCGTACGAACACGGCCGGCGCGTCGACGATCAGCGTCGCCGCGGACTGCAGGCTCGCGAACGGCTCGCACGGCTCGTCGAGGGCGAGGCGACGCTGACGGCGGCCGAGCAGTTCCGCCGGCTCGCCCTGCGGGCGGCACCCATCGTGCCGCTCGCCGATGATCGCGAGCGTGTGGACGCGGAACTGATGGCCGCCTCCGACGCCGCCGATCGTGCGCGTGTGGCCCTCACCGAACTCGCCGAGGGCGCGACCCTGTGCGAATCCCACTGCGATGACGCCGCTCTCGTCGCGGCCGTCGACAGATGGACCGAGGAATCGGGCCGCTGGGAGCCACTGGCGAAGCGTGTCGCCGAGAGACCCCGGCTCGTCGCCGACCTCGAGCGGCTGGAGAAGACGATCGCCGCTGCGGAACAGCAGGCCACGGACACGCGGACGTGGCTCGAGGCGGCACCTGCTCGCCGCGACGAGGCGGTCGCCGCACTCCGGGCGGCCGACGAACTGCGTGTCCAGGCACCCAAGCTGCGTGCCGAACGGGACCACGCCCGCCGCGTCCTCCAGGCCTTCACCGATCGCGACGAGGTACTCGCGCAGCTGGCCGACGCCGAACAGGACCTACTCGACGCGCGGGAAAAGCACTCCGCCGCACGGGAACACCAGCTCGATCTCCGCGAACGGCGCCTCACCGGCATGGCCGTCGAACTCGCCGGTGCCCTCGTCGACGGGGAACCGTGCGTGGTCTGCGGCTCGGTCGGTCATCCCGCGCCGGCGACCGGCGACGCCGGCACCTCGGTGGGTGAGGCCGAAGAGAAGGAGGCCGCGGCCGCCGAAGAACGTGCGAGCGTGATCAAGGCCATCGCCCAGTCCGCGGTCGCCGCACTGCAGGAGCGCCGGGCCAATCTCGACGCCGTCATCGCCGGCGCCGACCGCGCCGCCACCCAGGCCGATCACGACCGCCTGGTCGCCGACCTCGCCGCGGCCGAACGGGCGGCCGCCCGCACACCGTCGCTGCAGGACGCGGTCGACCGCATCGACGCCGAGATCGCCGACCGGCGTCGGACTCTGGCCGATCACGACACCGCGCAGGCCGGACGAAGCGAACGACTCACCGCCCTGCGTGAGAATCTGAACGCCCTCGACGCCGAGGTTCACGAGGCGACGGGCGGACGGATCGGGTTCGCGGAGCGGCGCCGTGAACTCGCCGAGCTCTGCCGCCGCACACGGGATCTCCGCGAAGCCCGGCGTGAGCTCGACCGGACCCGCCGACGGCAGGCGGAGATCGCCGAGCGCCTCGCGACAGCCTGTGCCGACGCCGGGTTCACCGGCGCTGACGAGGTCCGGTCGGCCGCCGCGTCGCAGGGACAGATCCGCCAGTGGGAGAAGCTCCTCGAGGAGGCGGCGGCCATCCGTGCCGGCGCCGAGGAGACCCTCGCCGACCCCGAAGTGTGCGCGGCGTTGGAGGCGCCCGAGGTCGACGTCGCGGGTCTGACGGCGGATCTGGTGGCCGCACGCGCCCGACGCGACGATGCCGCCCGCGTGAATGCGGTGGCCGCGCAACGCCGTACCGACCTCGAGGAGTACGTCTCCGGCTTCTGGGCGGCTCTCGACGCACTCGCACCGCTGAAGGCCCGACACGAAGAGCTGCAGGGACTCGCCGAACTGGTGAGCGGGCGCGGACAGAACTCGCGACGCATGTCGCTGCGGTCGTATGTGCTCGCCGCCCGGCTCGACGAGGTGCTCGTCGCCGCATCCGGACGCCTTCGCCAGATGTCGTCGGGGCGTTACGAATTCGTCCACTCCGACGCCGCCGGCGTACGCGGTCGGCGCGGCGGCCTGGGCATCGAGGTCCGCGACGAGTACACCGGCGTGCTGCGCGCCACCACGACGCTGTCGGGCGGGGAGACCTTCTTCGCCTCGCTGGCCCTCGCGCTGGGTCTGGCCGATGTCGTCTCGGCCGAATCGGGCGGTCGGGTCCTCGACACGATCTTCATCGACGAGGGTTTCGGCACCCTCGACCCCGAAGCCCTCGATCTCGTGATGGGTGTCCTCGACGACCTCCGCTCCGGCGGTCGCGTCGTCGGTGTCGTCAGCCACGTCGACGAGTTGCGGGCCCGGATTCCGGCTCAGCTGCACGTCCTCCGCGGCGAACACGGCTCGACGCTGCGGGTGCAGAGCCCGCTCGGCGTGTCGTGAGCAGCCCGATTGTGATGTGCCGGTGAGCGTGCGCTAGTCTGGGTTCGCCCGATGAGCCCCCGTAGCTCAGGGGATAGAGCGTCTGCCTCCGGAGCAGAAGGTCGCAGGTTCGAATCCTGCCGGGGGCACCACAACTGCACAAACCCACCACTCTTGCGTAAACCCACTGCCTCCACGGCGGTGGGTTTACGCATTTGTGGTGGGTTTGTGCGGCGTCGCAAGGCGACTACAAGTCCCGGGTAAGCAGCCGAGCGCACAGTGACGGCAGTCAACAGACACCAGCCGTCAGGAGAGACCCGTGACCAGCCGTTCTTCCAGTCAGTCCACCGCCAACGCGACACCGGACCTCACCGGCATGAAGATCGCCCACCGCGCCATGCTCGACGACACGCGTCGCTTCGCCGAGATCCTGGGCCGCATCGGTGCCGGTGAACCGTGCGACGACCGCCGCCGGCGAGCCATCGGCGACTATCTCACCCAGCTGTGTGCCTCGATCCACCATCACCACACCATCGAGGACGACATCGTGTGGCCGATCCTCACCGCCTCGGCCGGTGCCGCCGTCGACGTGCGCGAGCTGCAAGACGATCACACCGAACTCGAAGCGTTGCTGGCCGTCCTGGGCGCCCATGTCGGCGGGTTCGCCGATGCGCGATCCGGCGACGACACCCGGGCGGCCGGGGATCTGGCCGAGACCCTCCGGCAGACCCACGAGCTGCTCGCCGAACACATCGCGGACGAGGAGAAGGTGGTGTTCCCGATCGTCGACCGCTACGTGAGCGTGACCGACTGGGATCGGGTGGAGAAGGCGGCGCGCACCGGCGGGAAGATGAGTTTCGAGGCGCCCCGCATGTTCCGGCACGCCGACGAACGCGAGCTCGCCAAGATGAGAAAAGAAGCCGGACCGATCATCCGTGCCGTGCTCGGCCTGCTGATCCGCAGCTACGACAGGCGGGAGGCGATCATCGCCGGCCCAGCGCGGTGAGGCCCGACTCGACCACGGCCCGGACTTTCGCCTCGGTTCGACGGTGGTCGGCCGCAGCACTGTGGTCGCCCAGCAGATCGGCGAGCTCGGCGAGCACGACATCCATCGGCCCGAACACGACGGATCCCGAGTTCAACCCGGCGACCGTCCCCGACCAGCGTCGTAGTTCGTCGTAGAGTCCGGCAGCCGCCTCGACCATCCGCAATCGGACCAGGGCCCGCGCGTGGAACACCGACATCGCGGTCCAGTAGAAGTCACGGCTGACCGGCGGGGCGGTCTCGGCGACGCGGCGCGCCTCGTCCGGGCGTCCCGCATCGAGCAACGCGATCACGTACGGCCACGAGACCATCTGCGGTGCGACGCCGACGACCACCCCGAGCGGCTCGACGAGGTGGGCCAGCGAACCGCGGAACCACCCGATGACCATCTCGCCGACCAGGCCGATCTCGGCGGCGTTGACTGCTCCGGCCGCTTCGAGTCGAGCGGTGAGGTCGCGGTACTCGCCTTCGGCCCGGTCGATGTCACCGCCGAGGGCCTCGAGCACGGCCGAGAAGGCGGAGAGCACGACGACGAGCTCGCCGGCCCGGCCGGCCGAGGCGGACCGAAGCCCTTGCTGTACCTCCGACGCAGCGCCGGGCAGGTCGGTCTGCGCGGCCCGTGCCAGGAACGAGAAGAAGTGCGCGGCAGCCTGATACGCGAGAATGCGCGACTCGCGGGCGACCCGTGCGAACTCGTTGGTGAAGTCGGGCAGACCGGCGGAGGCGTCGGGACCCAGCGCGGTGTACACCCGTGCATTCCACGCGGCGCACAGCGCTTCGGGGTCGTCGTGCTGATTCGCCGTCTTCACCGCCTGCTCGGCCAGTTCGATCGCGCGCCGGTCGTCGATGCCCTCGAGCTCGAAGACCGCGGACACCAGCAGGTACACCCGCTGCACATCGGTGGCCCGGGGGAGTGCGTCCGTCATCGCCGCGATCAGCTCGGTGTCGGCGACCCGCTGGCGACGGATGGTCCAGATGACCGGCGCCCGCCAGCAGGTCAGCGCCGACATCACCAGATCGTCGTCGCCCAGGCCGCGCGCCAACTCGAGGGCCTGGCGTCGGCGTCCTCGGGCCTCGATGGTGTCGTCGCCCCGGAAGGCCAGGGCCGTCACCAGATGGGTCAACGCATCGACGAGAGCCCTACGGTCGGCCGCCTCGGCATCGGCGCCCGCATGCCCGGCCGTTTCGTGGAGGAGTACAACCGACCGCCACGACTCCGCCGAATCGGCCTTGAACTCGGTTCGGAAGCGGGCCCGGGCCGCGCGCGTCACCAGCTCGATGGCGTGGTCGAGGGTGTCGGTGGCGGCGCCCAGCGCAGCGTGGTGGGCCAGCTCGTCCGGGTCGACGCCCGGGACCCGTTCGAGGAACTTCACGATCTGCCAGTGCAACCGGCGTTTGCGCAGCGCGGGCACGCTGTCGTAGACGGTGTCGCGGACCAATACGTGATTGAAGTGGACACTGTCGATGTCGGCGGTCAGCAGGCCGGCCGCAACAGCGGTGTCGACGGCGTCGAGAACCTCTTCCTCGGCCGCGGCACCGCCGTCCGGCCGGGTCCACAGTGCGAGCACGCCGTCGATCGGTGCGGTGCGCCCGAAGAGGGCGACGAGACGCAACACCGTGGCCACTTCCGCGGGCAGGCGCTGAATACGTTGCAGCAGCACATTTCTGACGCCATCGGGAATGGCGTCGACGGCCTCGGACGGCCCACGGGAGGCGATCAGTTTCGCGAGTTCGCGGGTGAACAGTGGGTTGCCGTCGGTTCTGGACCGCAGCAGATCAAGGAGGGCCGTATCCACGTCGCCCAGTCCGACCGATCGGGCGAGCTCTCGTATGCCGTTGTCCGACAAGCCTTTGAGGTCGATGTGGTCTGCGGTGACCCCGGCGAGGGACGCCGTCGTCGCGAGCAGGTCGACCCCGGCCTCGGAGGCACGGTAGGTGACCATGACCAGGATCGGTGACCGCGCCATCCACGTCACGAGCTGCCGAAGCACCTGCAACGTGGCGCCGTCGGCCCGATGCGCGTCGTCGAGCACCAGGATCGTTCCCGGCGCGGTGGAGCGGGCAGCGCAGGCGTCGACCATCCGGCGCGCGATGTCGAATGTGGAGTCCAGGCCCTCCGAGGTGGTCGAGTCACGCTGAACTGTCAGCTGCCGCAGCATCTCCCGCCACGCCCACGCCGTCGGCGCACCGTCGACCTCCGGGCAGTGGCCGGTGGCCCCGATCCAGCCGCCGGATTCCAGCCGCCCCACCAACGTCTGTGCGAGAGTGCTCTTGCCGCCACCGGCCTCGGCGCTGACCCACACCACGCGCAATCCGTCGGCGGCCGCGGTCTCGGCGTGACCGCTCAGCACGACCAGCTCGTCCTCGCGCCCGGCCGGTTCGCGGCGCTCTGCCGCGGCTTTCGTCGACGGACCGGGCGAGCGCACCGCCGGAGCCGGCGTCGGCGGCACCGCGGGAGTGTCCAGCGAGGACGACTGTTGCAGGATGTCGCGTTCGAGTTGCTGGATCGCGGGTGCCGGGTCCACTCCGAGTTCGTCTGCGAGATATGACCGCAACCGTCGGAGCGCGGCGAGGGCGTCTGCCTGCCGGCCCAGTCGGTACAGGGCGAGTGCGAACAGGCGGAAGAACTCCTCCCGGGCGGGTTGGTCGTCGCACTCCGCGGCCAGGACCTGGGCCACCTGCGTTGCCCGCCCCTGGTCGACGGCCAGTGCCGCCCACTGTTCGATCGCCGATCGGCGAAGATCGTGCAGTCGGGTGACTTCGGGTTGTGCCCAGCTGTCACCCGCGAAGCCGCCGTAGGGATCGCCGCGCCACAGCCGCAATGCGGCATCCAGCTCGTCGAGTCGTCGTGCGGGGGAGTCGGAGTCGGCCCCGGTGACGGCGGCTTCGAACTCCCACGCATCCACAGCGGCGTCGGGCAACCGCAGCGCGTACCCGGGTTGCTCACTGACGAGGACGGTGGCGGGTGCTCGGGGCGGACGAGACGGTTCGATGACGCGCCGCAGATTGGACACCTGTACCTGGAGTCCGGCCAGAGCCTTGGGCGGCGGCTCGCCGTTCCACAGGTCGTCGATCAATCGGTCGGTGGACACCACTCGACCGCGTCCCGCGACCAACCGCGCCAGGACCGCCCGCTGCCGACGCGGGCCCAGGTCGAGTGCCTCGGAGTCGAGTTCGCAGGAGAGCGAGCCGAGTACGGAGATCCGCAGCCTCGAACCGGCATCACCGGTCGGACCCGCGCCCCGAACCGCCATGACCAACCCGATCCTCTCGTCGACGTGGCCAGACTAACCCGCCGACGAAATCGCCACCTCCGCTACGGAAATCGCGGCCTGGTGGCGGCGTCCCGAACGGAGGTGGCGATGGTGGCGATCGTCAGTTCATCGGCAGCGGCTGGGCATTGCGCTCGGCCAGCATCGCCTTGATGATCCCGATCTCCTTGTCCTGCGTGCGTTCCATCGCCGATGCGAGGTCGCGGACGTAGGGCTGCGAGACGTTGTCGGGGTTCGCGGCGTACTCCATCATGTGGAGCCCGCCCTCGTGGTGGCGCAGCATGAGCTGCAGGAAGGTCGTGTCGACCTCCGGTCCGCGCATCGCGCGGAACCGTTCCATCTCGGCCGACGTCGCCATGCCCGGCATGGCCGGCTGCTCGGCGTCGGCGGCCGGAGTGGCCCCGTGATCCCCGTGGCCCATGTCGCCGTGGTCCATGTCGCCGTGGTCCATGTCCCCGTGGTCACCGTGATCGTCCCCGGAGGCCTCTGTCGACGATCCGTGGCCCATCCAGCCCATCGTCTCGCCGGGATTGGTGACGGGCCGGCCCCAGCGGGTCAGCCACGACTGCATCTGGCCGATCTCGTTGCTCTGTGCGGTGAGGATGTCGAAGGCCATGCTGCGCACCTCGGGATCGGTGCCGTGTTCGAGTTCGATCGCGGCCATCTCGACGCCCTGCTCGTGGTGGCGGGTCATGTCCTGAGCGAAACCGACCGCGGCCGAGTTCGCCGCGGGGGAGTCCTCGCCGGAGGAGTCGTCGGTCAGGCTCGCCTGGATCAGGAGGCCGAGGCCGACTCCGACGAGGAGCACCGCCACCGCGGCGAGCGCGAGAAGGGCGGGGCTCCGACGCGTCGGGGCGGTCTCGGTGCCTTCGGGTGTCGTCGTGCCGTCAGGTGTCTCGCTCATGTTCGTCCCTCGCCAGATCAGCCCGCGGGCATCGGGTTGTTGCCGCCGCCGTCCATGGGCACGGCGTCGGGGCCGGGCTCGCCCTCGTCGGCCGGCGGGGGATTCGACGGGTCGAAGCCCGGGATGGCGGTACAGGTGGCCTGGGTCTCCGGGTAGGCCGCGGTCTGCGGGTTCTCCTGGTAGACGCCGGGCATCATGTTGCGGCGCAGCGAGGTGATGAACTGGTCGATCCGCGGGTCGTTCGCCGAGTCGAGCTTCAGCTGGTGGCCCCAACTCTGCAGCGAGATGGGCTTGTCCAGGCCGGGGTAGGGCGACAGGAACAAGTACTGCTCGCCACGCACGAGCCGCTTCAGGTAGTCGAGATCCTCCGGCGAGACGGTGTCGGGGTTGTAGGTGATCCAGACGGCGCCGTGTTCGAGGGCGTGCACGGCGTTCTCCGACCGCAGCGGGTTCGGGTAGACGACGCCGGTACAGGTCGCCCAGATCTCGTCGTGCGGCCCGCCGAACGGCGGCGACTGGTCGTAGGCGACGCGCTGCGACGCGTTCACGTGCTTGCCGGCCTCGTAGTAGATCTTCGTCACGCCGTCGATGCCCTGCGACGGGTCCGGGGTCTGCGGCGACGGGACGAACCCCTCGGCGGACTGGACTGCCACGTCGTCCTTCTCGTTGGCGCGCTTCTCGTTGAGCTTGGGGAGCAGATAGATCGCGAGTCCGGCCACGAGGCCGATGACCACGACGACGGCGCCGATCAGCATCCAGTCGACCTGCCGGCCGGTCGCAGTGGGTACGGACCCGGACTTCTTACGAGCCTTGGGGACGTTGGCCCCTGGTTTGCGCGCCATTGACTTCTTTCCTCGTACGACGGGGGTCGCCGTGCGCGCGGGCGGTCGTACCCCCCGACGCGCGCTCGGCGCACACGAGTCTACTGGTGGGCTGCACCCGCTCTGGGAGGGTGCGATTATCGATGAGTAGCCCTCGGCCAATAGGATGGTGTCCCGTGACTCCCGCCGACCTGGCCGCGCTGCTGCGCGCCGTGACCCTGACCGTGGTCCGCGACCGCGGACTGGACGAGAACCTGGTGCCCGACTCCATCGTCGTCGAGCGCCCCCGTCACGCTGACCACGGCGATTACTCCACCAATGTCGCCCTGCAGCTCGGCAAGCGACTCGGTGTGGCGCCCCGTGAGCTCGCCGGCTGGCTCGCCGAGGCCTTCGCCGGCGCCGAGGGCATCGCGAAGTCGGAGATCGCCGGTCCCGGGTTCGTCAACATCTGGCTCGGCGCGGCCGCCCAGAACACCGTCGTGGCGACGGTGCTGGAGCAGGGGGACAGCTACGGCCGCGGCAAAGAGCTGGCCGGCTCGATCATCAACCTCGAGTTCGTCTCGGCCAACCCGACCGGACCCATCCACCTCGGCGGCACCCGCTGGGCAGCCGTCGGTGACGCCCTGGGGCGTGTCCTGGCCGCTCGCGGCGCGGACGTGACGCGCGAGTACTACTTCAACGACCACGGCGCCCAGATCGACCGCTTCGCGCGGTCGCTGGAGGCCGCGGCGCTGGGCAACCCGACCCCGGAGGACGGCTACGCCGGCGACTACATCGGCGACATCGCCGCCCAGGTCGTCGCGAAGGTGCCCGACGTGCTGTCGCAGCCCGAGGCCGACCGGGTCGAGACCTTCCGCGCCGTCGGCGTGGACCTGATGTTCGACCACATCAAGAAGAGCCTGCACGATTTCGGCACCGACTTCGACGTCTACACCCACGAGGACAAGATGTTCGCGACGGGCCTCGTCGACGAGTGCATCGAGCAGCTCAAGGGCAACGGCAACCTGTACGAGAACGACGGTGCGTGGTGGTTGAAGTCCACCGACTTCGGTGACGACAAGGACCGCGTCGTCATCAAGAGCGACGGCAACGCCGCCTACATCGCCGGCGACATCGCCTACTACCGCGACAAGCGCAACCGCGGGTTCAACCTGTGCATCTACATGCTCGGTGCCGACCACCACGGCTACATCAGCCGCCTCAAGGCCGCCGCGGCCGCGCTCGGTGACGACCCGGCCACCGTCGAGGTCCTCATCGGACAGATGGTGAACCTGGTCAAGGACGGCAAGCCGGTGCGCATGTCGAAGCGTGCGGGAACGGTCATCACCCTCGACGACCTCGTCGACGCCGTGGGCGTCGACGGCGCGCGGTACTCGCTGATCCGTTCGTCGGTGGACGTGAACATCGACATCGACCTGGACCTGCTGACCAAGCAGTCCAACGACAACCCGGTCTATTACGTGCAGTACGCGCACGCCCGGATGTCGGCGCTGGCACGCAACGCCGCCGACCTGGGCGTGGTGTCCTCGCTCGATCACCTCGACCTGCTCGACGACCCGGCCGAGGGCGAATTGATCCGCACCATCGGCGATTTCGACGAGGTCGTGGCCACCGCGGCCACCCTCCGCGAGCCGCACCGCGTCTGCCGCTACCTCGAGGTCCTGGCCGGCACCTACCACCGCTTCTACGCCAAGTGCCGCGTCCTGCCCCAGGGCGACGAAGAGGTGGCCGACATCCACCGCGCCCGGCTCGCCCTGTGTGAGGCCACCCGCCAGGTCCTGGCGAACGGTCTCGGACTGGTCGGTGTCAGCGCTCCGGAGCAGATGTGAGCGCGCATCCGGCCGGCCCGCGGCACGCCGAACTGCTGGCCGCACCGCACCTCGCGCAGCGCCCGAACGACCCGGCCGTGCTCGCCGCCCTCCCGCCCCAGGTGTGGCCGCGCAACGCCGCCCGCGACGAGACGGGTGAGCTGCGTATCGCCGGTGTGCCGGTGAGCGAGCTGGCCGCCGAGTTCGGCACCCCGGCGTTCATCGTCGACGAGGCCGACTTCCGGTCCCGGTGCCGCGACATGATGGCGGCCTTCGGCCCCTACGGCCGGGTTCACTACGCGTCGAAGGCCTTCCTGTCCACCGAGGTCGCGCGCTGGGTGAACGACGAGGGTCTCTCCCTCGACGTGTGCAGCGGCGGCGAACTCGCCATCGCGCTGCGCGCCGGTTTCCCCGCCGAGCGAATCGCGTTGCACGGCAACAACAAGAGCCCCGAGGAGCTGGCCGCGGCGGTTGACGCCGGCATCGGGCACGTGGTCCTCGACTCGATGATCGAGATCGACCGGCTCGACGCGATCTCGGGTGAGCGGGGAGTCGTCACCGACGTACTCGTCCGCGTCACGGTCGGCGTGGAGGCCCACACCCACGAGTTCATCTCGACCGCCCACGAGGACCAGAAGTTCGGCTTCGCCCTCGCCGGCGGCGTCGCGATGGACGCGATCCGCCGGGTCTTCGCGACCGACAACCTCCGCCTCGTCGGTCTGCACAGCCACATCGGCTCGCAGATCTTCGACATGGACGGCTTCGAGCTCGCCGCCCACCGCGTCCTCGGCCTGCTCCACGATGTCGTCGACGAGTTCGGCGTCGAGAAGACCTCACAGATGTCGATCGTGGATCTCGGTGGCGGACTGGGTATCTCGTACCTCGAAGAAGAGCGCCCGCTGCCGGTGGACAAGGTCGCCGAAACCCTCGCCGACATCGTCCGCCGCGAATCCGAGGCCGTCGGTCTGCCGATGCCGATCATCGCCGTCGAGCCCGGCCGCGCGATCGCCGGCCCCGGCACGGTCACGCTCTACCGCGTGGGCACCGTCAAGGACGTGGCGCTCGGCGGTGGTGCCACCCGCCGCTACATCTCCGTCGACGGCGGGATGAGCGACAACATCCGCACGGTCCTGTACCAGGCCGAATACGACGTCCGGCTGGTTTCGCGGGTGTCCGACGCGCGTGCGGTCGTCTGCCGCGTCGTCGGGAAACACTGCGAGAGCGGTGACATCGTCATCAAGGACTGCTGGCTGCCCGAGGACCTGGGTCCCGGCGACCTGATCGCGGTCGCCGCCACCGGCGCCTACTGCTACTCGATGTCGAGCCGGTACAACATGACCATGCGGCCGCCGGTCGTGGCCGTGGCCGATGGGGCAGCACGCCTGATGCTGCGGCGCGAGACCATCGAAGACTTCCTCAGCCTGGAGGTGGGATCGTGACCGGATCTGTCCAGAACGCAAGCGACACAAGCGAGGTGAATGCCGTGCGACCCATCGGGGTGGCGGTACTCGGGATGGGCAACGTCGGTGCCGAGGTGGTGCGCATCATCACCGACAACGCCGCCGACCTGCGAGCGCGCGTGGGCGCACCGGTGGAGATCCGGGGCGTCGCCGTGCGAGATCTCAGCCGGCCGCGCAAGATCGGCCAGGAACTGCTGACCGACGATCCCGCGTCGCTGATCGCACGCGACGACGTCGACATCGTCGTCGAGCTCATGGGCGGCATCGACCCGGCCCGTGCGCTGATCCGCACCGCGCTCGAGAGCGGCAAGTCGGTTGTCACCGCCAACAAGGCGCTGCTGGCCGAGTACACCGGTGAACTCGCGAGTGCGGCCGCCGAGGCGAAGGTGGACCTCTACTTCGAGGCCGCGGTCGCCGGTGCGATCCCGGTCATCCGCCCGCTGATGCAGTCGCTCGCCGGCGACACCGTCGAGCGCGTCGCCGGAATCGTCAACGGCACCACCAACTTCATCCTGTCGGAGATGGACGAGACCGGCGCCGACTACGCCGACACGCTCGCCGAGGCGGGCCGTCTCGGATACGCCGAGGCCGATCCGACCGCCGACGTCGAGGGTTACGACGCGGCGGCCAAGGCCGCGATCCTCGCGTCGATCGCCTTCCATTCGCGGGTCACCGCCGCCGACGTCCACCGCGAGGGCATCTCCTCGGTGACCGCGGCCGACCTGGTCGCGGCGAAGAAGTTCGACTGCACGATCAAGCTGCTCTCGATCTGTGAGCGCGTTCGCGATGTCGACGGCTCCCAGCGGGTCTCGGCGCGCGTGTACCCGGCGCTGATCCCCCTGACCCACCCGCTCGCCACCGTCAACGGGGCATTCAACGCGGTGGTCGTCGAGGCGGAGAACGCCGGCCGGCTGATGTTCTACGGGCAGGGTGCCGGCGGATCGCCCACCGCGTCGGCCGTACTCGGCGACATGGTGATGGCCGCGCGCAACCGTGTCCACGGTGGGCGGGGTCCGCTGGAGTCGACCTATGCGTCGCTGCCGATCGCCCCGATCGACGACGTGTTCACCCGCTACTACATCTCGATGCGCGTGGCCGACCGCCCGGGCGTCCTCGCCCAGGTCGCCGGTGAGTTCACCAAGCGTTCGGTGAGCATCGCCGCGGTGCGCCAGGAAGGTGCGGGCGACGACGCGCGCCTGATCGTGGTGACCCATCGGGCCCCGGACCGCGCGCAGTCGGATTGCGTTGCGGCGCTAGAAGACATGGACGCCGTCATCAAGGTGTCGAGTGTGTTGCGATTGGAAGGTACCGATGACTGAGACGACTCCTGCGCCCGTGCACCGCGCGTGGCCCGGCCTGATCGAGGCATACCGTTCGCGGCTGCCCGTCGCCGACGACTGGAAGGTCGTCACCCTGCTCGAGGGTGGCACCCCCCTGATCAGCGCCCCGTATCTGTCGTCGCTGACCGGGTGCGAGGTCTACCTCAAGGTCGAGGGCCTCAACCCGACCGGCTCGTTCAAGGACCGCGGCATGACCATGGCCGTGAGCAACGCGGTCAACAACGGCAAGACCGCCGTGTTGTGTGCCTCGACGGGCAACACCTCCGCGTCGGCGGCCGCCTACGCCACCCGCGCCGGGATCACCTGTGCGGTGCTCATCCCGCAGGGCAAGATCGCGATGGGCAAGCTCGCCCAGGCGGTCATGCACGGCGCCAAGATCATCCAGGTCCAGGGCAACTTCGACGACTGCCTCGAGCTCGCCCGCAAGGCGACTGCCGAGTTCAGTGAGATCGAGCTCGTGAACTCGGTCAACCCGGCCCGTATCGAGGGCCAGAAGACGGCTGCCTTCGAGATCGTCGACGTCCTCGGTCGCGCCCCCGACGTGCACGCGCTGCCCGTCGGCAACGCCGGCAACATCACGGCCTACTGGAAGGGCTACACCGAGTACCACGCCGATGGTGTGTCCTCCTCGGTGCCGCGGATGCTCGGTGTGCAGGCCGCCGGAGCGGCCCCGCTGGTCAACGGCGCCCCGGTCAAGGAGCCCGAGACCATCGCGACCGCGATCCGCATCGGCTCGCCAGCCAGCTGGAACCAGGCCGTCGCCGCCAAGGAGGAGTCGAACGGTCAGTTCCGCGCGGCCACCGACGAGAAGCTGCTCGAGGCCTACCGCCTGATCGCGGGCGAGGAAGGCGTCTTCGTGGAGCCGGCGTCCGCCGCGAGCGTGGCCGGACTCCTCGCCGCGCGTGCCGACGGTTGGATCGAGGCCGGTTCGACGGTGGTCTGCACCGTGACCGGCAACGGTCTGAAGGACCCCGACACCGCGCTGGCAGGCATTCCCGAGGTCGAGGCGATCCCGGTCGATCCGGTGGCGGTGGCGAATGCCCTCGGTGTCGGCTGAGTCCGCCGGGGTCGAGGAGATGACGCAGAACGGCGAGATGACCGAACCCGGGGTGGCAACACGTCAGCTACCCGTGGGTGTCTCGGCGCGCGTCCGGGTGCCGGCGTCGAGCGCGAACCTCGGACCGGGATTCGACTGTCTGGGCATCGCTTTGGGCATCTACGACGAGGTGATCGTCGAAACCGTCGCCGACGGCATCGTGCTGGACATCGAGGGGGAGGGTTCGGCCGACGTCCCGCGCGACGGGTCCCACCTCGTCGTGCGCGCGCTCAATCGCGGTCTCACCCATGCCGGCGTGTCCGCGCCCGGCCTGAAGTTGCGCTGCGTCAACCAGATCCCGCATTCGCGGGGCCTCGGTTCCTCGGCCGCGGCCGCGGTCTCCGGCCTCGCCGCCGCCTCCGGTCTGATCTCGGCCGCGGGGTTCGGCGCGGGGCTGTCCACCGACGAACTGGTCCAGTTGTCCAGTGAGTTCGAGGGGCACCCCGACAACGCCGCCGCGAGCGTCCTCGGTTCGGTCGTCGTCACCTGGACGGAGACCACCGACGAGGTGAACTCCTATCACGCCCACCGGCTGTCGGTTCACCCCGACGTGTGTGCGACCGTCTTCGTCCCGGACACCGAGTCGTCGACGTCGTTCACCCGTGGGCTCCTGCCCGACGAGGTGCCGCGTGCCGATGCGGTCTTCAACCTGAGCCGGGCTGCGCTCGCCGTCGTGGCGCTGACCTCCGACCCGCGCAATCTCATGGCCGCCTCGGCGGACCGGCTTCACCAGCCCTACCGTGCGTCGGCGATGGTGCCGACCAGCGAACTCGTCGCCGAACTGCGTGCGCGCGGGCATGCCGCGACGGTCTCCGGCGCCGGGCCCACGGTGCTCGTGCTGGGTACCTCGCCGATCCCGGCCGACATCCGGGTGCTCGCGCAGGGACTCGGTTTCACCACGCAATCGGTCGCCATCGCCGGCGGCGTGGACACCAGCGCGGGCTGAGTTCGACACTCCTCGCGGTCGAGGCGTTTCGTCACGGGGCGCCCCGGGAATACCCGACGTGCAACGCACGTTGGGAACGAGGTGTTCAGCGGTGTCCAGCCGAGGATCACAGCCTCCGATCGATGTCTCCATTTGGCACTTTCGGCGTGTTGCCCCTATCATGCGAACGGGGTTAACATATTCTGGTCTAGCCGCGCGGGCTTGTCCCGCCGTGCTTCTCATCCATCACCGATCGGGGCCACCGATCGTATCCGGCCGGGGTCGTGGGTCTCTGTCGACGGTGCTGAAGCACGGGTGGCTCCCGAGCACGCTCGCAGCGGGACCGAACATCTCTCTGACCGTTCACCCCCTACCGTCCAACGCGGACGGACTCCCTCGCGTACACAGCAGGGAAACGTAGACCTCACGCAGCTTCCGTCTGCGGGAGGAACGAAAGGACTTCCGTGACAGATACGGACCTGATCACCGCACCTGCCGAGCAGGAATCCGCGGGTTCGGCCGGCCCTGACTCGGGGCAACCGGCCAAGACACGCGCTCGTGCAGCACGTACCGGCCTGTCCGGCATGGTGCTCAGCGAGCTGCGGACCGTTGCCGGTGAACTCGGCATCAAGGGCACTTCCGGGATGCGCAAGGGCGACCTAATCGCCGCCATCAAGGAGCGCCAGGGCGGCGGCGCCGCCAAGACCGCAGACGCCAAGGCCGCAGACACCAAGGCCGAGGCCAAGAGCCCCGACGCCAAGAACGCCGACGCCAAGGCCGTCGAGGTGAAGAACACCGAGGCAAAGGCCGCCGAGGTTGCCTCCGCCGAGGCCAAGGCCGACACCAAGACCTCCGAGACCCGGCGCCGGAGCGCCAAGGCCTCGTCCGAGGACGGGCAGCTGTCGATCGTCGAGTCCGCCGAAGACGGCGATTCCGGTCAGGCGTCCCGCTCGGGCAAGAAGAATGCCAACCCGGAGGGCGGCGAGCAGAACGCCGACCAGTCCTCCAAGGGCGAGTCGAAGGGCGAAGCCAAGACGGATTCGCCGAAGGCCGGCGACGCCGACGCCGGTGAGCAGCGCAATCGCCGCAACCGGAACCAGAACCGCGACAACCAGAACCGCGAGGGTGGCCAGAACCGCGAGGGCGGCCAGAACCGGGACAACCAGAACCGCGACGGTGGTCAGAACCGGGACAACCAGAACCGCGAGGGCGGCCAGAACCGCGACAACCAGAATCGCGATGGGGGCCAGAACCGCGGCGGCGGCCAGAACCGGGACAACCGTGACGACCGGGACGACGACGGCGAAGGCGGCGGTCGTCGCCGGGGACGCCGTTTCCGCGAGCGTCGTCGTGGGCGCGATCGCGACGGCGGCAGCCAGAACGAGCCGCAGGTCTCCGAAGACGACGTGTTGCAGCCCGTCGCCGGCATCCTCGACGTGCTCGACAACTACGCCTTCGTCCGCACCTCCGGCTACCTCGCCGGTTCCAACGACGTCTACGTGTCGATGAACATGGTGCGCAAGAACGGACTTCGACGCGGCGACGCGATCACCGGTGCGGTCAAGGTGCCGCGCGAAGGTGACCAGCAGAACCAGCGCCAGAAGTTCAACCCGCTCGTGCGCCTCGACACCGTCAACGGCGGTGACGTGGAGGCGGCGAAGAAGCGCCCCGAGTTCAACAAGCTCACCCCGCTGTACCCGAATCAGCGACTGCGCCTGGAAACCACGCCGGACCGCCTGTCCACCCGCGTGATCGACCTGATCATGCCCATCGGCAAGGGGCAGCGTGCACTGATCGTCTCGCCGCCGAAGGCCGGTAAGACGACGATCCTGCAGGACATCGCCAACGCGATCACGATCAACAACCCGGAATGCCACCTCATGGTGGTGCTCGTCGACGAGCGTCCGGAAGAGGTCACCGACATGCAGCGCTCGGTCAAGGGTGAGGTCATCGCCTCGACCTTCGACCGGCCGCCGTCAGACCACACCTCGGTCGCCGAGCTCGCCATCGAACGCGCCAAGCGTCTCGTCGAGAGTGGCAAAGACGTTGTGGTGCTTCTGGACTCGATCACCCGTCTGGGTCGCGCGTACAACAACGCGTCGCCGGCATCGGGCCGAATCCTCTCCGGTGGTGTCGATTCGACCGCCCTGTACCCGCCGAAGCGATTCCTCGGTGCGGCGCGCAACATCGAGAACGGCGGATCGCTGACCATCATCGCCACCGCGATGGTCGAGACCGGTTCGACCGGAGACACGGTCATCTTCGAGGAGTTCAAGGGCACCGGCAACGCCGAGCTCAAGCTCGATCGCAAGATCTCCGAGCGTCGTGTGTTCCCCGCGGTCGACGTCAACCCGTCGGGCACCCGCAAGGACGAGCTCCTGCTCTCGCCCGACGAGTTCGCGATCGTCCACAAGCTGCGTCGTCTCCTGTCCGGTCTCGACTCGCAGCAGGCGATCGACCTCCTGATCAGCCAGCTGAAGAAGACCAAGACGAACATCGAGTTCCTGATGTCGGTTCAGAAGACCGCTCCGGGAGCCGGTGGCAACGACGACTGACAGTCGACGAACCTACCGACGGCCCTGCCCCGCATCATGCGGGGC